>NZ_BLRL01000021.1 GCF_015082335.1 Moritella sp. F3
CACACAGATTGCTTGAATAAATTGTTAAAGAGCATACTGAACGACTGTTGCCGTGTCAGTGGGAGCGATTATAGAGAACTCAGGTTTATTGGCAAGTCATTTTGACAATAAACTAAACAAACAGGCTTTACTGTACGAAATTAGCACTAAAGTGTTTTTTTTCGATCTTTCTGGTACGCAAATACAGCAACAGCATTAGTTCAGCGCTAAATAATGTCGTGCTTTAGCCAACGACAGCCCTAGTATTGTAGGTTTATCGCGATACAATGATATTAACCAAGGAGATATACCCATGACTGAACTTAGAAACCAAATCATCGCCGAGATGAAAGTTAAACCGAGTATTAATATTGCCGATGAGATTCGTAGTCGCATTAACTTTATCAAGCAGCAATTAACTAACTCAGGATTAAAAAGTTTAGTTCTAGGTATAAGTGGTGGTGTTGATTCATCAACTTGTGGCCGTCTTTGCCAATTAGCTATCGAAGAGTTAAATACAGAACAACACAGTGATGAGTTTAATTTCATTGCCGTACGCTTACCTTATTCTATCCAAGCAGATGAAGATGATGCACAAAAAGCGCTAAGCTTTATTAATCCAAAAACATCTGTCACGGTGAACATCCAATCAGGTTCAGACAGTATTCATAGTGAAGTACTTAAATCTGTACAAGCAGCAGGACTGCCAGAAACAACAGCCTTTAATCAAGATTTCAATAAAGGTAACGTAAAAGCAAGAATGCGCATGATTGCACAGTATGAAATTGCAGGCTTATATAGAGGCTTAGTACCAGGAACAGATCATAGTGCTGAAAACATTTCCGGTTTCTTTACTAAACACGGCGATGGTGCTTGCGATTTAGCACCTTTATTTGGTTTGAATAAACGCCAAGTAAGAGCATTAGCTGAATTCTTAGGTGCTTCGCAAGACGTATTCTTGAAAATACCTACAGCAGATTTAGAAGAAGATCGCCCACAGCTTGAAGATGAAATAGCACTCGGTGTCACTTATGATCAAATAGATGACTTCTTAGAAGGTAAATCTATTGATGCAAACGCTGAAGCAAAAATTATTGATACATACTCTAAGACAACGCATAAGCGTAATGCGATACCGACACCAACTTAATTATTGCAGGCTTGATTTATAAAACAAAAAAGCAGAGATTAATCTCTGCTTTTTTGTATCACTAATCTATCAATGATTACTTTTCTATTTTCGTTGGTTTTGGCCAATTACGAATATGTCGTTGCTTAACACGTGATATTACTAAATCGTTTGCTTCAACATCTTTCGTTATTGTAGAACCAGCAGCCACAGTCGCATTTTTCCCAATAGTGACAGGGGCGATTAATTGACTATCAGAACCAATAAAAGCACCATCTTCAATAATGGTTTTAAACTTATTTACGCCATCATAATTACACGTAATCGTACCGGCGCCGATATTTACTTTCTCACCAATAACGCTGTCACCTAAATAGCTAAGATGTCCTGCTTTAGAACCTTTGCCTAAGGTAGTTTTCTTCAATTCGACAAAATTACCTACGTGGGCATCATCTTCTAATATAGTGTCAGGACGTAAACGGGCAAATGGGCCTGCACTGCAGTCGACACCAATCGTTGCAGACTCAATAATTGAGTTTGGCTTAATCTCTGAATTAGCACCAATATGGCAATCTTTTAAAATACAATTAGCACCAATAGTAACGCCACTACCGATAGTTACTTTACCTTCGATAATAACGTTAATATCAAATGTCACATCATTACCAACACTGACTTCGCCACGTAAATCAAAACGATTTGGATCAAGCATAGTCACGCCTTGTTCCATCAGTTTGTACGCTTGTAATTTTTGGTATGCACGTTCTAATTCTGCCAATTGCATACGGTTGTTAACACCTTCAACCTCAATGTTCGCGATTGGGTGTACCGCATTAATGGTGCGTCCAGCTTGATGGGCGAGGGCGATCACATCGGTAAGGTAATATTCAGCTTGTGCATTATTATTATCTAACAGGGATAACCAGTGCTTAAAATCAGCACCGTTAGCCACTAATATGCCAGAGTTTACTTCATCGATTTTAAGCTGCTCTGCCGATGCATCTTTTTGCTCAACAATACCAACGACCGTTTCACCATCACGTACAATACGACCATAACCCATTGGGTTATCCAGCTTCACCGTCAGTAGACCGATGCCGCCTTCGGGTTGAGACTGGCATAGGTGTGTCAGTGTTTCTTGGCTAATTAATGGCACGTCACCATAAAGCACTAGTACTTGTTCGTCCGCTTTAAATTTATCAGCCGCTTGTTGCACGGCATGACCAGTCCCTAATTGTTCAGCTTGCAGAACCCAATCTAGCTTGTCATCGTTAATGCGTGATTTGAGTAATTCAGCACCATGGCCATAGACTAAATGGATATCGTTAACATCTAACTGTTTTACGGTATCGATAACATGCTGAACCATTGGTTTTTTAGCGATTGGGTGAAGCACTTTAGGAAGATCTGAACGCATACGCGTTCCTTTACCAGCAGCAAGAATAACAACACTAATAGGCATAATGGGCTCTTATCAAAAGATGAATAATTAAAATAAATAGTAATTAGATTATAGGGAATAAATGGGTTTAACAATATGAATAGTTTAATGAAGATATAAAAAAAGCGACCCTAAGGTCGCTTTTTTGACAACTACACGTGATCAATTAAAGATTCACTCAATCTAACCTAAGTTAAATTAGTTGAATTTTTTAACCAATTTAAGCACACGAAGTTGAGCAATAGCATCAGCCAATTGAATAGCTACTTGAGTGTAATCCACATCTTGATTAGTTGCAGAATTGCTCAGTAGTTCTTCAGCTTGTCTTTTGGCTTCTTGCGCTTTGGCTAAATCTAGATCTTCTGCACGAATCGCAGTATCAGCCAGCACGGTAACTTCGCCAGGTTGTACTTCACAAGTACCGCCTGAAACAAAGATAACTTCTTCTTCACCGTGTTGTTTAACCAAGCGCACCATGCCAGGTACTATTCCAGTTAATAGTGGTGTATGTCCAGCTAAAATGCCGAACTCACCGCCAGAACCGGTAACTTGAATGCTTTCAGCACGCCCAGAAAATAAAACACCTTCTGCGCTTACTACATTCAAATCAAAAGTCATAGCCATAGTGCCCTCGCTTATTTACAGTTTCTTCGCAGCTTCAACAGCATCGTCGATAGAACCACAATACATGAACGCTTGCTCAGGAAGATCATCGTAATCACCCTCTAACAGGCCTTTAAAGCCACGTAGAGTTTCTTTTAATGATACAAGAACACCTGGGTCACCAGTAAATACTTCAGCAACATGGTATGGCTGAGTTAAGAAACGTTGGATCTTACGAGCACGAGATACGATTTGCTTATCTTCTTCAGATAGCTCATCCATACCTAGGATCGCAATAATGTCTTTTAATTCAGTATAACGCTGTAGTACACCTTGAACGCCACGAGCGATGTCGTAATGTTCTTGACCAACTACTAGAGGATCTAACTGACGAGAAGTAGAATCTAGTGGGTCGATCGCAGGGTACATACCCATTGAAGCAATATTACGGTTCAGTACAACTGTTGCATCTAAGTGAGCAAATGTTGTTGCTGGAGATGGATCCGTTAAATCATCCGCAGGTACGTATACCGCTTGGATAGATGTAATTGAACCACTCTTAGTTGAAGTAATACGCTCTTGTAGGATACCCATTTCTTCAGCAAGTGTAGGCTGGTAACCTACCGCTGATGGCATACGACCTAGCAGTGCAGATACTTCAGTTCCCGCAAGTGTATAACGATAGATATTATCGATGAATAGTAGTACATCTTTACCTTCGTCACGGAAGCGTTCAGCCATTGATAAACCAGTCAAAGCAACACGTAAACGGTTACCTGGAGGCTCATTCATTTGGCCGTAAACCATTGCTACTTTATCAAGTACGCCGGCTTCTTCCATCTCGTAGTAGAAATCGTTACCTTCACGAGTACGCTCACCAACACCAGCAAACACAGATAGACCTGAGTGAGCTTTAGCGATGTTGTTGATTAGTTCCATCATGTTTACGGTTTTACCAACACCGGCACCACCGAATAGACCGACTTTACCACCTTTAGCAAATGGGCAAATCAGATCGATAACTTTAACACCTGTTTCTAGCAATTCGCTAGAAAGTGACTGCTCTTCATAAGAAGGCGCTGTACGGTGAATTTCATAACGCGTATCTGTTGGGATAGCGCCTTTACCGTCAATTGGGTTACCAAGAACGTTTACAATACGACCAAGACATTCGTCACCAACAGGCACGCTAATCGCGCTACCAGTGTTAGTTACTTTAAGGCCTCGGCGTAAGCCGTCACTTGAACCCATAACGATACAACGAACAACACCACCACCGATTTGTTGCTGAACTTCTAGCACCAATTCAGATAGGTTAGCGTCGTCAAATGTCAGTGCATCGTACACTTGAGGTACGGATTGCTGTGGAAACTCAACGTCCACAACAGCACCGATGATCTGGACAATAATACCAGTACTCATTTTAAATCCTCTAAACTTTACAAGTTTGCCTAAACCGCTGAAGCACCAGCACAAATTTCAGAAATCTCTTGTGTAATGGCAGATTGACGGGCTTTGTTAAATACTAACTGCAGCTCATCAATAATGTCACCAGCATTGTCTGTTGCATTTTTCATTGCAAACATACGTGCTGCTTGTTCAGATGCTGCGTTTTCAACAACACCTTGATACACTTGAGATTCAATAAATCTAACTAATAATTTAGTTAGAAGCTCAGCAGGTTCGCCTTCGTAAAGGTAATCCCAGCCATGCTTTGGTAGTGCTTCGTTTTCTTCCGATGCAGGCAACGGCAGTAGTTGATCGATAGTTGGTTCTTGCGTCATTGTATTAACAAATTTGTTATATACAACGAATAAGCGATCCAACTTACCGTTATCGTATGCTTCTAGCATAACTCGAACAGAACCAATCAAGTCTTCTAACGTAGGTTCTTCACCGAGGTTTGCTGCATTAGCAACCACGTTTCCGCCTACGTTAGCGAAAAATGTACCCGCTTTAGCGCCAATAAGCCCTAAATCGATTTCTACATTTTTATCCGACCATCCCTTCATATCAGAGAGAGTCTTTTTGAAAAGGTTGATGTTCAAGCCGCCACATAGACCACGGTCAGTTGAAATCACAATATAACCAACACGTTTCGCTTCACGTTCTTCTAGGTACGGATGAGAGTACTCTAGAGAACCTTCAGCGAGATGACCGATCACTCTGCGCATTGTGTTAGCGTATGGGCGACTAGCTGCCATGCGATCTTGTGCTTTACGCATTTTACTCGCGGCAACCATCTCCATTGCGCTGGTGATCTTCTGAGTATTAGTAATACTCCCGATCTTGTTTTTAATTTCTTTAGCGCCGGCCATTTGCTTCTCCTATTAAGCTAACTGTGGCAGCAAAGGCTGCCACCGCTCTTACCAGGTTTGTGTAGACTTAAAGCTTGCAAGTAAGCTTGTTAGCTTAGCTTGAACATCTTTGTCATACGCGCCTGTTTCATTAATAGAAGCAAGTAAATCAGCGTGTTCTGCTTTAGCATAAGCTTGTAGAGACGCTTCAAAGCTAACAATTTTGTTAACTTCAACATCTTCTAATGCACCAGTTTCTGCTGCATATAAAGATAGAGCCTGCTCTGCAACACTCATTGGTGCATATTGGCCTTGCTTCATTAGCTCAGTAACTTTCGCGCCATGATCAAGCTGCTTACGCGTTGCATCATCAAGGTCTGAAGAGAATTGAGCAAATGCTGCTAATTCACGATACTGTGCTAGTGCGGTACGAATACCACCAGATAGTTTCTTAATGATCTTCGTTTGTGCTGAACCACCAACACGCGATACAGAGATACCTGGATCAACAGCAGGACGTGTGCCTGAGTTAAACAGCTCTGTAGTCAAGAAGATCTGACCATCGGTAATAGAAATTACGTTCGTTGGTACGAACGCAGATACGTCACCACCTTGAGTTTCAATGATAGGAAGAGCAGTCAAAGAACCAGTCTTACCTTTCACTTCACCTTTAGTGAACGCTTCTACGTACTCAGCGTTTACACGAGCAGCACGCTCTAGTAGACGTGAATGTAGATAGAAAACATCACCAGGGTATGCTTCACGGCCCGGTGGACGACGTAAAAGTAATGAGATTTGACGGTAAGCAACGGCTTGCTTAGACAAATCATCATATACGATCAGTGCATCTTCACCACGGTCACGGAAGTATTCACCCATAGCACAACCAGAGTATGGTGCTAGGTATTGTAGTGCCGCAGCTTCAGAAGCCGTTGCAACAACAAGAATAGTGTTTTCCATTGCGCCATGTTCTTCAAGCTTACGTACAACACTAGCTACGGTAGAAGCTTTCTGACCGATTGCTACGTATACACATTTGATGCCTGAGTCTTTTTGGTTGATGATTGCATCGATAGCGATAGCACTCTTACCAACCTGACGGTCACCAATAATAAGCTCACGTTGACCACGACCGATTGGGATCATAGCGTCAATCGCTTTGATACCGATCTGTACAGGTTGGTCAACAGATTTACGTTCCATTACACCCGGTGCAATTACTTCAACAGGAGAGAAACCATCATTGTCGATAGGTCCTTTACCGTCGATAGGCTCACCAAGTGTGTTTAAAACACGACCTAATAAGTTGCGACCTACTGGCACTTCAAAAATACGTCCAGTTGAACGTACTTTTTGGCCTTCTGCAAGACCCATGTAAGAACCCATTACTACCGCACCAACAGAGTCACGCTCTAGGTTTAATGCGATACCAAAGCGGTTTCCAGGTAATTCAATCATTTCGCCTTGCATACAGTCTGCAAGGCCATGAATACGAATAATACCATCGCTTACTGAAACGATCGTACCTTCATTTCTTGCTTCACTAACAACGCTGAATTTTTCAATACGTTGTTTGATCAGATCACTGATTTCTGTAGAATTCAGTTGCATGCTATTCCCCAATTACGATTGTAGCGCTTCCGCAAGTTTATTTAACTTACCGCGTACAGAGCCATCAATAACTAAATCACCAGTCTGGATAACCAGACCACCAATTAGAGTGTTATCAACGTTGCAATTTAACTTAACTTTGCGTGCTAAACGCTTTTCCAACGCGATCACAATGTTTGCTTCTTGCGTAGCCGTTAACGGCATTGCAGATGTTACATCAGCATCAACAGATTTCTCATGTTCCGCTTTGTAAAGAGCAAATAAAGTAACAATGCTTGGTAATGCGCTTAAACGAACGTTCTCAGCCAATACTTTAATAAAGTTTTGACCCGATTCGTTAAGTTGCTCATCAGCTACGTTAATAAAAATATCAGCGATAGCTTGTGAACCAACAGCGCCATTTAATAAATTAGAAATATCTTTGTTTACTGCGATTTCCGCGGTAAACGCTAACATTTCTTGCCATTTATCAATAGCCTGTTCCTTAACGGCAAAATCAAATGCAGCTTTAGCATATGGACGAGCAATAGTAGTCAAATCAGACATAAGCCCCCCAGTTGTTAAAGTTCTGCAACGATTTTGTCTACGATGTCACTGTTAGCAGCTTCATCGATAGAACGTTCGATAATTTTTTCAGCACCGGCAATAGCTAAACCAGCTACTTGTTTGCGTAATTCTTCTTTTAGACGATTACGTTCTGCTTCAACTTCAGCGTCTGCTTGAGCAAGAATTTTAGTTCGCTCCGCATTCGCTTCATCTTTAGCTTCATCGACTATCTGAGATTTACGCTTGTTTGCTGCATCAATGATATTTGCCGCTTGCGCTTTAGCATCTTTCAATTGATCTGTTGCTTTAGCTTCCGCTAGCTTCAGATCTTTAGCAGCTTTATCCGCACTTGCAAGGCCATCAGCAATTTTCTTTTGACGTTCTTCGATAGCCGCGATTAATGGCGGCCATACATATTTCATACAAAATAGTACGAATAACGTGAAAGAAATCGCTTGTCCTAAAAGAGTTGCGTTGATATTCACAACGAACCTCCTGGTTAGTAGTGGACCGAAAGCTGATTAAGCGATGAATGGGTTCGCGAATAATAGGAATAATGCGATACCAACTGCAATCATAGAGATCGCATCAAGAAGACCAGCAACAATGAACATTTTAGTTTGTAGTGCTGGTGCCATCTCTGGTTGACGAGCAGAAGACTCTAGGAATTTGCCACCTAAGATAGCGAAACCAATTGCTGTACCGAATGCAGCAAAACCTAGTAAGATAGCAACAGCGAAAATAGTAGCTGATACAGTTTCCATTTTATTCTCCAATAAGATAAAAAATTTTAATTAAAATTTGTGTTTATAAATTAATGATCTTCACATGCACTGCTTAGATAAACCATAGACAGCATCATGAAGATAAACCCTTGTAGAACGATTACCAAAATATGGAAAATCGCCCATGGCACACTTAGTCCCCACTGAAGGTACCAAGGCATAAGCGCGATCAAAATAAAGATCAGCTCACCTGCGTACATATTACCAAACAAACGTAGCGCTAATGAGATAGGCTTCGCCAGTAAAGTAACCATTTCCAGTGCAAAGTTAAAAGGAATAAATACCCAATGGTTAAATGGATTCATAGTCAGTTCACGAGTGAACCCACCAAAACCTTTAACCTTGATGCTGAAACCAACAATTAGTGCAAAAATACTTAACGACATAGCGAAAGTAGTATTTAAGTCTGTTGTTGGAACAACTTTCATGTAGTCAATTCCCATTGCTTTTGCTGCTTCAGGAATGAAATCCACAGGAACTAAATCCATTGTATTCATCAGAATAACCATCATGAAGATAGTTAATGACAGCGGTGCAATTAATGCATTACGACCGTGAAAAGATTCTTTCACAATGTCGTTTACGAACTCGATGCACATTTCAACGAAACATTGAAATTTACCCGGTACGCCCGTTGTCGCTTTCTGACCAACTTTATAGAATGTCCCTAAGAATAAAATCCCTAAAGCGAGGGTTACGAAAAGTGTGTCTAGGTGCCAAGTCCAAAATCCTTCACCAACCGCTAAATTAGTTAAGTGATGTTGGATATATTGGGTCGACGTTAGTGCTTCACCTGTTGCAGACATTTTTCATCCCAGTTTTTTGTTCATAAAATAAGGAGCAAATAATTGTGAGCCTATCGCTAATGAAAACGTCACGTAAAGAGGAAGATAATTCACCTTAACGAAACCTAACACCGCAATAAAAAACACAACTGTCAGAACCAATTTTAACGATTCACCCAATGCAAACGACGACACTACATCTTTCATTTGTCTAGCGCCCATAAACCGGAAAGCTAAACGCGTAAAAATATAATTTGGTAACACATAAATGATGCCACCAAATACTGCAGAACGAGCTGAAAGCTCACCGTCAATTACCAAAAAGGTTAACGCGCAAACGGCCACTAATAGCACCTGAAACACAATCAGCTTAATCGCTTGATTGAACGCATTCATTGCTAATTTATTTGACACAATAAACCCCTAAAACAATCTTTTTGAAGCATTCAAAAAAAATATACAAAAACGCTTCTAAAAGCAGGATAAATTATACGTTGAAGTGGTGCTAATGCAACTGATTGCAACCTAGATAAGGAAAGCTAAGTAGAATATTCTGAAAAATGAGATATGACAGGCGTTACCCACTAATGAGTAGCGCCCTTATAATATTAAATTCTAAACAACGGGGTTATTATGAAATAAAGTTATTTTGACATTCAGTTAAATATAAGCCATTGATATTTCGAATGAAGATAATTGTTCAGAAAAGCGTATCTCACTGAGCTAAGTATATTTACTGACCCACAACACCGCTTTTATAAATCTTAACTTAATTTGATCTTTATCACTTGAAGATCAATCTTTAACCTAAAGTTGAGACTATATCATCCAATTCTGCAAGGCTAGTATAATCAATTGTTAACTTTCCACAGCCATTTGCACCTTGTTTAATGATAACTTTAGCTTTTAGTCGCTCTGATAAGCGATATTCTAGGTTCGCTACATCCGGATCTTTAGCCTTTACAGAGGCAGTTTCGGCCTTCGGCTCAAGGAGCTTTCTGACCAATTTTTCAGTGTCACGGACGGTTAATCCACGCTGAGCAATATTGCTCGCAGCTTGTGACTGTAATTCGCCTTCAAGACCCAATAAAGCACGCCCATGACCCATCTCAATATCACCATGTTCAAGCAAGATTTTAACATCTGGATTGAGGCTATTTAAGCGTAATAAATTAGATACTGACGCACGTGATTTACCGACTGCATCAGCCACCTGCTGATGAGTCAATGAGAACTCTTCGATGAGGCGCTGTAATGCAGTTGATTGTTCCATTGCATTTAAGTCTTCACGTTGGATATTCTCAATCAACGCCATCGCCATGACAGCTTCATCAGCGACATTTTTAACAATACAAGGTACTTGGCTTAAACCGGCAAGTTGTGCAGCACGCCAACGACGTTCACCTGCAATAATTTCATATTGCTGCGTACTAAGCTCACGAACAACGATGGGCTGAATAATTCCTTGGGCTGTAATAGATGCCGCTAACTCATCAAGTGCATCCGTTGCCATGTCTTTACGTGGTTGATATTTACCTGGGTATAACCATTCGACCGGTAATTTTTTTAACTCATTTTCAACAACAGATAATACTGGTGATGGTAGCTCGTCGATCGCTTGTTCTTTCGTTCTCGCAATCGCACTTGTCCCCAATAGTGCATCCAGACCTTTACCTAAACCTCGTTTTTTCGTATTCATGCTTGTTCCTTTGCCTGTACGCTCTGTTCGTTGGCTAATTCTTGACGACGAATGATTTCTCCGGCTAGTGCCAAATAGGCTTTAGCGCCACTCGATGATTTATCATAATACATAGCAGGTGCACCAAAGCTTGGCGCTTCAGCTAAGCGGATATTACGAGGGATCACGGTACGATAGACTTTATCGCCAAAATGCTGCTTAAGTTGCTCAGATACGTCAGATGCTAAGCGATTACGCGGGTCATACATAGTACGAAGTATGCCTTCAATTTTAAGCTCAGGATTAACCGCTGCTGCAAGTTTCGTGGTGGTATCCATTAATGCAGTGAGGCCTTCAAGGGCATAATATTCACATTGCATTGGCACAATAATAGAATCCGCAGCAGCCATCGCATTAATGGTTAATAAGTTTAATGACGGTGGACAATCAATAAAAATATAATCGTAATAATCTTTTACAGCCGCTAATGCATTTTTCAAACGTAATTCACGCGCAAAAAATTCCATTAATTTAATTTCAGCCGCGGTGACATCTTGATTAGCGGCAATAAGGTGATATTTCCCTGAGGTTTCAGTAACCACAACTTCATTTACTGGTTTTTCATCAACCAATAAATCATAGGCAGAATATTCGACGCTGTATTTATCAACGCCACTGCCCATGGTTGCATTACCTTGTGGATCAAGATCAATTAGCAATACCTTACGTTTAGTCGCCGACATGGAGGCTGCTAAATTGACACAAGTAGTTGTTTTTCCTACGCCACCTTTTTGGTTAGCTATTGCTATGATTTTGCCCACAAATGTTCCCTATTATTTAATCTCTGACATGACGATTAGATGACGTTCGCCCTCTAACTCTGGCACTGTTAGTTTATGTGCAACTTCCAGTTTGAATTTCGTATTCAATGTTTTAATTTCACCCGTTGGTTTTACCCCTTTCAACGCGTAAAACAAACCATCTTGTTTTGGTAGATGCTTGCACCAATGTAACATATCTTCTAATGAAGCAAACGCACGACTTAATACGCCATCAAATTTAATTTCTGGTTGGTATTCTTCAACGCGTGATTGTACAGGCGTTACATTCGTTAATTTTAATTCATGTACAGCCTGTGTAATGAAACGAATTCGTTTGCCTAAGCTATCAAGCAATACAAATTCTTTATCTGGATTCATAATAGCTAAAGGTAGACCCGGTAAACCTGGGCCAGTACCGACATCAATAAAACGCTCGCCTTCTAAATAAGGGCTCACCACAAGGCTGTCCATAATATGTTTAACTAACATATCGTCAGGATCACGCACCGAAGTTAGGTTATATGCCTTATTCCACTTATGTAACAAATTAACTAATGCCACTAATTGCTGTTTTTGGGTATCAGTAACAACCAAAGGTGTTTGAGCTAATAATGCATCGAGGCGGTTGATCATGGGTAGATTTACTCCGGTAAAACGTGATTATCTAAATTAATATTAATCGTAGAAAAAAGAAAAAGACAATCTACTAAAAAAGGTAAAGGTACCTTCGTTAAATAGTAGCATTGTAAATTAGGGAATGATGTCAAAAATGAGGTTATATAGCCACCGCTAAATGCGTTAACGGTGGCAGTAGTACTAATTATTTATTGGTTTAGTAGATTTTGCTTTTTCAAATAAATAAGTAAAATTGAGATTGCAGCAGGTGTGATACCTGAAATGCGTGATGCCATACCAATTGTTTGCGGTTTAACTTCAATTAATTTAGCAACAACCTCATTAGAAAGACCTTTAATTGATGCGTAATCTAGATCTGTTGGCAGTAACGTATTTTCATGGCGTAATTGCTTTTCAATCTCAGCTTTCTGACGGTTAATGTAACCTTCGTACTTAATGGTGATTTCAACTTGTTCCGCTGCAGCTTCGTGCTCTAACTTAGGCCCTAGCTCTTCAATCGTCATTAGAGCGTCATAACTTACTTCAGGACGACGAACAAGATCTTCTAACGTGTGTTCACGTGAAAGCGGTTTTGCTAATAATGCATTGATCTTATCTGCGAAGTCTTTCGTTGGGTTGATCCAAGTTGAACGTAAACGCTGTTGCTCAAGTTCAATCGCTTCCATTTTCTCGTTGAATATTGCCCAGCGATGATCATCAACCAAACCAAGTTCACGACCTTGTTCTGTCAGACGTGCATCGGCATTGTCTTCACGTAACAATAGACGGTATTCAGCACGACTTGTAAACATGCGGTACGGTTCTTTAGTACCTAGTGTCGCAAGATCGTCAACTAACACACCCAAGTAAGCCTGATCACGACGTGGATGCCATGTATCTTCCTCACGGGCTGTACGAGCAGCATTAAGACCAGCAAGTAAACCTTGAGCTGCCGCTTCTTCATAGCCCGTTGTACCGTTGATTTGACCTGCTAGGAACAGACCTTCGATAAATTTACTCTCTAACGTTAACTTAAGATCGCGGGGATCAAAGTAATCATATTCGATCGCATAACCAGGACGCGTAATATGGGCGTTCTCTAGACCACGAATCGATCGTACAAGATCAACCTGAACATCGTAAGGTAAACTCGTTGAAATACCGTTAGGGTAAACTTCATGCGTTGTTAAGCCTTCAGGCTCAATAAATATTTGATGAGATTCTTTATCTGCAAAGCGCGTGATCTTATCTTCGATCGACGGACAATAACGAGGACCAATACCTTCGATCACACCTGTGTACATTGGGCTACGATCCATACCACTGCGGATCACATCGTGGGTCTTATTATTGGTATGAGTAATGTAACACGGTACTTGTTGCGGATGATCTTTACGGCTACCGATGAAAGAGAATACCGGTGTTGGTGCATCCCCGTGTTGTTCTTCCATCACAGAAAAATCAATCGTGCGACCATCAATGCGTGGCGGGGTTCCCGTTTTTAAACGATCCGTACGAATCGGTAATTCACGTAAACGTGCAGCCAATGATACCGATGCAGGATCACCTGCGCGACCACCTGGATAATTCTGTAGGCCAATGTGGATAAGTCCGTCAAGGAAAGTACCGACGGTTAATACCACTGATTTAGCTCTAAATGATAAACCGGCTTGCGTCATAACACCAACAACACGATCGTTCTCAATAATAAGATCATCGACTGATTGTTGGAATATAGTTAGGTTTGGCTGATTCTCAAGTTTTTGGCGTACTGCTGATTTATACAGCAGACGATCCGCTTGGGCACGTGTTGCACGAACGGCAGGGCCTTTACTTGAATTTAATGTTCTAAATTGAATACCGCCGAGGTCTGTAGCTTGACCCATTATACCGCCAAGAGCGTCAATTTCTTTAACTAGATGACCCTTACCGATACCACCGATAGCTGGATTACATGACATATGCCCTAGCGTATCGATGTTATGCGTTAATAATAATGTATTTCGACCCATACGAGCAGCGGCTGCAGCAGCTTCGGTGCCAGCATGTCCGCCACCTACGACGATAACTTCAAATTGTTCATGGTATGCCATGTATCACCTCGGTTTTGTTTGGCGGAAATATTCAGAGCGGCACAGTTTACGGTTTTCTCTAACAGATGCAAATGATCTTAATTATATTTTTATTTAGATCCAACTGTTGATCTTTAGATCTTAAAAGAGATCTTATAAGATCTATTATTAGGATCGCCTTGATCTGTTGATAACTCACTTTGATCTAGTAAGATCATGTATTTAGCGTAGATCACTTACTGTTAGTAAGGCTTGGGCTTGTTACGTATAAGTTGGGTGTAAATAGCCTAGTTATACACAGGGGCTGTGGTGGCTAATTTATTCTACAAGGATAACTATAGGTTGATCACAAGAAAGATCTATAGTTATCCACAGAAAATAAAAATAAAAAAATTAGATCATGGTCATATTATAGCCAGATTTTCAGCCATTGCGGATAGCATTCGTCGATCGCATCTTCTGGGATCGGCGTTTCTAACGTGCAAATTTCGACTATTTTTGTCATCCTTTTGGCGCTCAATTCGGCGAGTTGACGATCGATCTTATGACCCGCAAAACAGAATTGATCATAAGATTTTGACCCCAGCGCGATCACGCTGTATTGCACTAAGCTTAAATCAGGTTTGGATTGTTGTAGTTGCTGCGCAAAGGGAGCTATGTTTTCAGGGTAATCACCCGCACCATGCGTTGCGGTGCAAACGATCCAGGGGTGGTTTTTGTCGATCGGTAAGTTTTCTAGTTTAGGATCGAGGTGAATGTTGACTTGAAAACCTTGATCAATGAGTTTTTCTGCTAAATGATCAGCAGTGTATTCAGCGGATCCTAACGTTGTGCCTACAATTAATTCGAATGTATACATGCTTTCCTCTTTTTTAAACAATGTTGTCACTATTTTTGCTGTAAAATGTAGTCTTATTCAATACTAATTTACTATTATTAAGGCAGTTATGGCTTCATTATTTCAACGCGTTCTTGCTGTATTTGGTTATGCGAAAACCAATAAAAAGACGGCGTATACTTCTTATAAACCCGTGTTCAATAATGTTGCGACAACAGTATTAAGTATACCTGATGTCGGTGTAGCGGATGAGATAATTGATACTAGCTCATTGTTTTATGATTTGTTGTTTAACAATAAGGATGCTATTACGGCTGCAAACAGTGGATTAAATCCATTGGAGAAAAGTATTTTACTTAAAGTTGAAGCGAGTGTTGGCCGTCCTGAAAACATCGCACTAAATGTAGTGAGACTGCCAGCTGTACTACATAAGGTCTCTGCATTAATTGATAGTGACAATTATACAGCGGAACAATTGGCGGCATTGATTACTCAGGACCCGGTATTGGCTGCTGATGTGATCAAATTAGTTAACTCGGCTGGTTATCAAGTGGGGACTCAGGAGATTACCTGTTTACAAGAGGCGGTGGTCCGTTTAGGTGGTTTGCAGATTAAATCGATTGTATTGACGATCGTGATGAAAAATATGACCGATATAAAGCCTATCTACTTTAAGTTGTTTGGTCAGTATTTATGGCAGCATTCACTGACAACAGCCCTGTGGGCAAAAATGTTAGCAAAGAGTCATGGTGAAGACCCTGACTTAGCTTATTTCCTTGGCCTGATCCATGATGTGGGTAAAATTGCGCTGTTTAAATTAATTGTTGATGAAATGAATACCAGTGACCCACAATTTAGACCCAGTTCAAAGTTATTCCGTCAAATGATGACGAAGCACTCATTACGCTTATCTGCGCTCATTGCTCAGGCGTGGTTATTACCGGGTTCTGTGGTAAAAGCCTTGCATGAACAATCCGAAAGTCCGACTGTGCTACAACATACGGGGCCGGGTAAGTTATTGCTTCAAGCTAACTTATACAGTGAGATACACCTATTATTGGAGCAAGGGTCTATTTCACAGGAACAAGCTAGTACATTTTGTAGTGAGCATCAATTAGATATCCAAACGTGTATCGCCGGAGTATAAGTCATGATATTAGCGAGTTATTCTGTATTTACACGCACATAATATGGCGCTAATTTCGGATTTATCCACATGGACTTAGGCGTCTTAAAAGTTATTATTTATCAAGTTTAACTTGTGGGTAACTCTGTGGATGGCTTGTAATACGCACTGGATTTTACTGTTAGCTAAGCGTTTTAAAGCGCGTAGTATGATGCTTGTTGATCATGAGGTAACTGTGGGGTAGGTGAGGGACGATCCGTTTAAGGATCGTCATTTATTCGACAGTTTATTTACCAATACAGAATGAGGTAAAGATACGGCCAAGAAGATCGTCAGAAGTGAACTCACCAGTAATTTCTGATAGTTGTTCTTGGGCTAGGCGCAGCTCTTCTGCAAGCAGCTCTCCCGCCATGTATACTTCCATTTGCATCTTACCTATTTGCAAGTGCTCATCAGCCTTCTCAATAGCATCCAAGTGGCGTCGACGTGCGATGAAGCCCCCCTCGGTATTGCTTTGATAGCCCATGCACTCTTTCAAATGATCTTTAAGTTCATCTAAGCCAAGGTTCTCTTTTGCTGATATTTTGAAGATCGAATGACCTTGATCTTTAACGACGGTTGGTGATTCACCGGTAAGATCCATCTTATTTCTGATCACTGTCAGGCCGATCGAGGTTGGCAATCGATCAATAAAGTCTGGCCAAATTTCGGCTGGATCCGTGGCATCTGTCGTGGTACCGTCAACCATAAATAGCACTTGATCCGCGTTGTTGATTTCTTCCCATGCGCGTTCAATACCAATTTGTTCAACACGATCAGGACTATCGCGTAAACCTGCGGTATCGATAATATGCAGTGGCATGCCATCAATGTGGATATGTTCACGTAATACATCACGTGTCGTTCCGGCTATGTCGGTGACAATCGCTGATTCTTTACCCGCTAATGCATTGAGTAAACTTGATTTGCCAGCATTAGGACGACCAGCAATAACCACTTTCATGCCTTCACGAATAATCGCGCCTTGCTTGGCTTCTTTTTGTACCGCCGCTAAGTTATCCATTATGTTATACAGTGCTTGGGCAATTTTACCGTCGGCAAGGAAGTCCACTTCCTCTTCTGGAAAATCAATGGCTGCTTCAACGTAAATACGTAAATGAATCAAACTTTCAGTTAGGATATTAATTTTTTTAGAGAACTCACCTTGCAGTGAATTCATGGCAGATTTTACTGCGCGTTCTGATGTTGCATCAATCAGATCGGCAATGGCTTCTGCTTGGGTTAAATCCATTTTATCGTTGAGGAATGCACGCTCTGAGAATTCACCTGGACGCGCCATTCTGATGCCGTCAATTTTAAGAATTCGGCGCATTAGCATATCCATGATCACGGGACCCCCGTGACCTTGTAACTCTAAAACATCTTCACCGGTAAATGAATTGGGTGCTTTGAACAAGATTGCGATACCTTGGTCAATTGTTTGCTGTTCTTCATCCAAGAAAGATAAGTAATCGGCTTTACGCACGGTGGGAATTTTATTCAAAATTGCTTGCGCGACTAACTCTGTTTTCGGTCCAGAGATACGAATAATACCAACACCACCTCGTCCTGGCGGTGTGGCTTGTGCAATGATAGTTTCATTAGTTAGCATGTGATTACCCGAAGATAGTATATTTTTTAGATGAAAAAAGGCGGCACAAGGGCCGCCTTGATAAGATTAGCAAGCTTACTTCTTGCTGTGCAAACCTTCTTTTTCCAGAGCTCGGAAAATAATAGTTTGTTGGATAATTGTAACTACGTTACTCATTAACCAGTATAGAACTAGACCTGCAGGGAACCACAAGAAGAAGAAAGTAAACATAACAGGCATAAACTGCATTACTTTCTGCTGCATTGGATCCTGAACCTGTGTCGGAGACATTTTCTGGATCATGTACATAGTAACACCCATTAATAGCGGTAATACGTAGTACGGGTCTTGTGCTGATAAATCGTTAATCCACAATGCGAATGGTGCGTGACGTAATTCCACACTTTCCATTAATGCCCAGTATAGAGAGATGAAAATAGGCATTTGGATGATCATTGGGAAACAACCACCTAATGGATTTACTTTCTCTTCTTTATACAATGCCATCATTGATTGCGACATTTTTTGTTTGTCGTCACCACATTTTTCACGTAGTGCAGTCAGTTTTGGCTGTAGCAAGCGCATTTTCGCCATTGACGTATATTGCGCTTTCGTTAGTGGATACATAGCACCACGTACAGTAAACGTGATCATGATTACGGCAATACCCCAGTTACCCACTAAACCGTGGAAGAACTGTAGTAATTTGAATAGCGGTTGTGCGATGAACCATAACCAGCTGTAATCAACTGTAAGGTCAAGGCCTTCAACTAATTCGCCCATCTGATCTTGTAATTTTGGACCAACCCAAAGTTTCGCTGAAATAGTCGCTTCGCTGTTCGCAGCAATGACTTCAACAGGTTGTTTGAAACCGATAATCGCTTGACCTTTAGTGAAGTCAGTACGACCAATGTTCAAGCTGTAGAAATGGTTTTGGCTATCACCAGGGATCCAAGCGGATACGAAGTAATGCTGTAACATCCCAACCCAACCAGCAGTAGTTGTGCGGCTTAGGTTTGCATCGCTGATATCACTGAAATCGTATTTTTCATAACGTTTATCAGTTGTACCAAGTGCTGCACCACGGTAAGCCTGCATCATCATGCTGCTGCCTTCGTCAGTACTTAGGTCAATATTTTGTTTCAATTGACCGTACATTTGCACTGAAATTGCATTAGCAGATTGGTTATTTACTTGATAGCTCACTTCAACGTCATAGCTACCACGTGTTAGCATGAACACTTTAGTAAACTGAACGCCGTTTGCATCTGTATATGAAAGCGGAATACTTAATGTATCGCCTGAGATAGTGAAGCTAGTTGCAGTCGTGCTGTATTGTGGACGACCAGCTGTATTTGCATCTGGGCCATTTGCGCCAATAAGACCACTTTGTGCAATGTACACATTCGTTGCGTCATTTTGTAATAATGTGAAACGTTCTTCAGCATCAAGTTCTGTCGCATGATCGAGTAAATCTGCACGAACAATATCGCCACCAACAGTGTCGATGGTTAGTTCAAGCACATCTGAGCTGATAGTAATCAATTTATTTGATTGCTCTGAATTCGGTGCGTCAGTTGTTGCGTCACTGCCTGCCGGTACATCGCCAGTTAAACCATTTGTGATCGCTTGAGTCGTTGTTGGTACTGCAACCGGGTTGTCTTTATTTTGCCACTCGGTGAATAGCAAAAAGCTGACAAACAATAATCCGATGACAAGTAAATTACGTTGGGATTCCATAATCTATTTAATCTCTTTGTTTGGGTTCAGGTACAGGATCGTAACCATGTTTATTACTAAAAGGATGACATATTAATAGACGTTTGGCCGTTAGCCAACAACCTTTTGTAAATCCGTGGAGTTTTATTGATTCTATCGCGTATTGAGAGCACGTTGGAGTGAAGCGACAGCGAGGACCAATCATCGGACTAACGAATAATTGGTAACCTCGTATTAATTTGGTGCCTAACCATTGCAACGGCGACAAAGTTTGCGCCATAACTTCTCCAATAATGCATCGATTTCTGCATTTTCTAAGTTTGCAATACCAGATTTAGCGATAACCACGATATCAACATTGGGAAAATCATGATGGCGTGTCCGAAAACTTTCTCTAATTAGACGCTTAACTCGATTACGGCCGACAGCAAGTTTAATTGCTTTTTTAGGTACAGCTAAACCAAGACGAGTGTGTCCAAGTGAGTTATTTTTGGCAAGTATAGTTATATGAGGTGAGGCTGATCGCACAGGGTCTGCGAATACGTTTTTGAAGTGTTCGGGAGTTAACAAACGTAACTCCCGAGGAAAGCTCTTATCTATCACGTCTGATAATTAAGCGCTTAAAGTCTTACGACCTTTTGCACGGCGACGTGCAAGAACCTTACGGCCACCTACAGTTGCTTTACGTGCGCGGAAACCGTGTGAACGTTTACGCTTAAGGTTACTTGGTTGAAAAGTACGTTTCATAGCTTTATCCGTTATATATTAACTGTACAGTTATGTTGAGTCAGTCAAGAAATAATGACCGGTCGTCAACTTGACTAACACAAAAAGAGGCGGAATTTTAATCATTGTTGCAAAACAAGTCAATAATTAATCAGTTTTCGCCTCGTGAAAATAGCATTATCTTACTTAAATTCGATATTCTCGACCGATTATTATGCGATTGGATACATGAAATAATAGGCTAAATTCTTATCCTTATGGATAAAAATTATAATTTGGTTTAATAATTGCTGTTATTCCAATCTGATCACAAGGGATCAAGCGGGGAATTATACAGGCTATTTACTAACTAACAAGTCAGCGCTGCTAATTTATCCACTTTATAGTGCCTGATTATTGATTTACTCGCTGTAAAAATATACGAGTACGAGGATCTTGCGGGTTATTAAAGATCATATCCGCGGATCCTTGTTCAACAATCTGGCCTTGATCCATGAAAATCACCCGGTCTGCGATTTCTTTTGCAAATTGCATTTCGTGCGTCACAATCAGCATGGTTTGCTTTTGTTGCGCCAATTGACGCATCAATCCAAGTACCTCACCGACCCATTCAGGGTCTAGCGCTGATGTCGGTTCATCAAACAAGATAACCTTACTTTGTGCCGCCATTGCGCGTGCAATGCCAATACGTTGTTGTTGGCCGCCTGACAACGCTGAAGGGTAGTAGTCTTGCTTATCTGCTAAACCAATACTTTTCAGGATAGCCTGCGCTTCTTGTTTAGCGATGGCTGCTGATTTGCCTCTGACGGTAACTAAGCCTTCAGTAATATTCTCAAGAGCCGTTTTATTGGCAAACAGGGCATAGTTTTGAAACACGAACGCGGTCTTTTTACGTAATTCTGTTATTTGTTTTTTGGTTGCCGTATTAGCATCAACGACTAAGTCATCAATGGTGATATTGGCTGTCGTTGGTTGCTCTAGAAAATTAAGACAGCGTAATAGCGTCGATTTACCGGTACCTGATGGGCCAATAATGACGGTGGTTTCACCTTCTTTAATATCTAAATCAATTTGGCGTAATACCACGTTATCAGCAAAGCTCTTACTTAAATTAGTCACTTTGATCATGTTAATACGCCTTATTCAAATAACGTTCTAAATATACTTGTAGCTGTGTGAATATCATCACCACACCCCAATAGATTAATGCCACGGCAAGGTAACTTTCGAAAAAGTAAAAACTTGATGAAGCTTCCATTTGGGTTTTCGCCATGATTTCTGTCACGCCCAACGTAAACGCTAATGAGGTACTTTTGATCATATCAATAAAGTAATTCATCAACGAAGGCGTCGCGATACGTGCTGCTTGTGGCAGTACGATACGGCGCATAGCCTGACTGGTGGTCATACCGGTACTTAAGGCTGCTTCCAGCTGTGATTTATCCACAGCCATGATAGCAGCGCGAATACTTTCTGCCTTGTAGGCAGCAAAGTGCAGTGTTAAGCCAATTACAGACGCAGTAAAAGCATCCATGTTAATCAATATCGGGAATACACGCGGTAAACCGTAATACAATAAAAACAGCTGAACAAGGAGTGGGGTGCCACGGAAAAAAGAAATAAATAACATGGCTAATTGATTGAGCACGGGTACTTTAAACGTACGCACAACCGCTAAGCCAATGGCTAATATAAGCGCAAAGACGACGCCGATAAGCGCCATCTGCATGGTTGTTCCCAAATACTTAAATAGTATTGGGAACAGATTCAGCATGTATTCAAAATTAAATTGCATTTATTTTACAGTGATATCCATTGTGAACCATTTTTCTGAGATAGCTGCTAGTGTGCCGTCTGCACGCATGCTATCCAGCGTTGTATTTACTTTTAGGCGCAATACTTCTTGTTTTTCTGTTTTCAAAAATGGCATTGCATTTTCGATCGTTTCAAACGTTGGGCCCGCAAGTTGTAACGGTAATGGTGATTTGTTAATTAATTCAAGTGATGATAAACGATCCATCACAAACGCATCGGTACGACCTAATGCTACATCACGTTCGATACCTGTGTCGTAAGTTTTGATGGTAATATTTTTGTCAGTATCGTATTTGCGTAATAAATCAGCAAAGTTAGACCCTAGATTTACGCCAACCGTTTTGTTTGCTAAGTCATCAATACCGTTAATGTCTTTATTGCCTTTTTTCACGACAACTTGAGCACCGTCATAAACATAAGTTTGGCTAAATGCATATTTAGCAGTACGTGCAGGGGTAATCGTTACTTGATTTGAAATCGTATCAATTCGACCCGTTTCTAGCATACCAAATAGGCCGGAAAAATTAACCGTGATGAATTCTACCTTTGCATCATTACGTTTCGCGATCTCTTTCCATAAATCAACTTCAAAACCTTGTAGCTGATCATTTTTTGAAAAAGTAAACGGGAAGTAGTTGCCTGACATGCCGACTTTAATGGTTTCTTGTGCCTGTGCAAAGGTTGTTAGTGTTGAGCTCACAAGTACTGCAGCAGCTAATAATAGTTTTTTCATGGTCCATCCTGTTGACGCGAATTATAAGTTTAATGCATGCATGATATTCTAATGTAAATTGAATTATAAATAGCGTTTAGTTATAAGTAATTGCTAAAAGATAGCGTGATTAATTATATTTACCGGTTTTATTGTTCGTATTGACACGTTATCGGTTTTTATTTTACTTTTGTGTGGATAACTGTTTATTCATGCTAGCGCTTATGCACAATTAGCAGTAAAATAATGCATTATTCTTTATTATTAATCTGGAGTGTGGAGAGTGTCAGTTTCTCTTTGGCAGCAATGCCTTTCGCGCTTACAAAATGAGCTTTCTGCGACTGAATTCAGTATGTGGTTACGCCCTCTGAAAGCCGAACTTACCGATAGTACTCTCACCTTGTATGCTCCGAACCGTTTTGTACTTGATTGGGTTCGTGATAAGTACCTCAACTCAATTACCGCATTATTCGATGAGTTTTGTGGTGCTGATGCGCCAATTCTACGTTTTGATATTGGTGGTAAACCAACGACTGTTACGCAACCGGCAACGAAGATTGATCGCGTCGTGACAGCCAAAGTGGTTTCAAGACCACAATTGGATCCGTGGGAATCAAGCTCACCACAGCAACCCGCGATTAATCACCGTAGCAATGTTAATTTAACCTACACCTTTGAAAACTTTGTTGAAGGTAAATCTAACCAATTGGCACGTGCTGCTGCTCAGCAAGTCGCTAGCAATCCTGGTGGTGCTTATAATCCACTGTTTTTATATGGTGGCACAGGTTTAGGTAAAACGCATTTATTACACGCGGTAGGTAACGGCATTAAAGCGCAAAAAGCCAATGCGAAAGTAATTTATATGCACTCTGAACGTTTTGTTCAGGATATGGTGAAAGCCCTGCAAAATAATGCCATTGAAGCGTTTAAGAATTATTACCGCAGTGTTGATGCATTATTGATTGATGACATCCAATTTTTTGCGAAAAAAGAACGTTCACAAGAAGAGTTTTTTCATACCTTCAATGCACTACTCGAAGGTAATCAACAGATTATTCTTACGTCAGATCGTTATCCAAAAGAAATCGATGGCGTAGAAGACCGATTGAAGTCGCGCTTTGGTTGGGGTTTAACGATTGCTATTGAACCGCCGGAACTGGAAACGCGTGTGGCGATCCTAATGCGTAAAGCGGTAGAAAGTAATATCCATTTACCAGATGAAGTCGCGTTCTTTATTGCTAAACGCTTACGTTCAAATGTTCGTGAGTTGGAAGGGGCATTGAATCGCGTGATTGCCAATGCTAACTTTACTGGTCGTGCGATTAATATTGATTTTGTCCGTGAAGCACTACGTGACTTACTCGCACTACAAGAAAAATTAGTGACGATTGATAACATTCAAAAGACGGTTGCTGAATATTATAAGATTAAAGTCGCGGACTTATTATCGAAGCGTCGTAGCCGTTCTGTAGCAAGACCTCGTCAAGTAGCGATGGCGTTAGCGAAAGAGTTAACCAATCACAGTTTACCGGAAATCGGTGATGCGTTTGGTGGTCGTGATCATACGACGGTATTACATGCATGCCGTAAGATCGTGCAGCTTAAAGAAGAAAGTCACGATATTAAAGAAGATTATTCGAACTTGATTAGAACCTTATCTTCATAAAGAAGCGTCGTAAAGCGCATCGTAAAATACGTCGTAAAAAATCGTCGAAAAAAAGGTTATATTAAATGCAGTTTACAATTAATCGCGAAGCGTTATTGCGACCATTACAGTTGGTATCAGGTGCCTTAGGCAATCGTCCAACATTACCGATCTTAGGTAATGTGTTACTTGATGCGAAAGAAGGTAAATTATCGTTAACGGGTACCGACCTGGAAGTTGAGCTAATTGGTCAAGTTAATCTTGAAGGTGACTATAGCGAAGGGCGTACAACGGTACCAGCGAAAAAATTCCTCGATATCTGTCGTGGTTTACCTGATGGCGCGCAAATTCAAGTCAGTTATGCGAGCGATCGCATCGTCGTTAAATCAGGCCGTAGTCGTTTTTCGTTATCGACATTACCGGCAACGGAATTCCCAAACATTGAAGATTGGGATAACGATATTGAATTTGAACTGCTGCAAGGTTCATTACGTCGATTGATTGATAATACACAGTTCTCGATGGCAAGTCAGGATGTGCGGTATTATCTTAACGGTATGCTGTTTGAAACCGAAGGTAATATATTACGTACCGTCGCCACAGATGGTCACCGTCTTGCTGTCGCGAGTTGTGAACATGATGCAAATTTAGCGCAACAGCAAGTGATTGTACCGCGTAAAGGTGTACTAGAACTTGTCCGTCTACTCGACAGTGAAGAAGACATGGTGAAGATCCAACTTGGATCGAATAACATTCGTGCTATCACTAGCGGCTTTGTTTTTACCTGTAAATTGGTTGATGGACGTTTTCCTGATTACCGTCGGGTATTACCAAAGAATGCTGATAAGATGTTAATATCAGGACGTGAAGAATTAAAACAAGCGTTTTCACGTGCGGCTATTTTATCGAACGAGAAGTTCCGTGGTGTTCGCCTGAATATGAATCAAGGCTTATTGAAGATCACTGCTAATAACCCTGAGCAAGAAGAAGCTGAGGAATTGCTTGATGTTGAATTTGGTCATGACGAACTCGAGATCAGTTTTAACGTGAGCTATGTTTTAGATGTATTGAACACGCTAAAATGTGACAAAATTAAAGTGTCATTATTGGATGCAAATAGCAGTGCTCTGATTGAAGATGAACAATCTGATCAAGCTTTGTATGTTGTTATGCCGATGCGGTTATAAGTTTCATGGGACTGGTTAAATTAAATATCACTGATTTTCGTAATATTAAATATGCATCCATGCAACCGGCTGCGGGCGTTAATATTATTATTGGTGAGAATGGCAGTGGTAAATCGAGTGTATTAGAAGCGATTCATTACTTAGGGTTAGGGCGTTCGTTTCGCACTCATTTAACCAGTCGCGTTGTGCAACATGGTGAGAAAGACTTCACGCTATTTTCACAGTGTCAGCAACTCTTAAATGACGAAAAGATAACCACGATTGGTTTAAAAAAATCAAAAAATAGTGATACAGAATTAAAAATTGCCGGGCAAAAAGCGGAACGGCTTGCTGAGTTACCTGGCATATTACCATTGCAACTGATTCACCCTGAGAGCTTTACGTTGCTTTCAAGTGGCCCTAAATTACGTCGACAATTTGTTGATTGGGGTGTGTTCCACGTGGAACCGGAATTTTTTGCAACATGGGCAACGTTAACGCGATTATTAAAACAGCGTAATGCGATTTTAAAATCAGGTAGACGTTATGCCGAGCTAGCATATTGGGATAAGGAGTTTGCAGCTCAAGGGACTATTATTGCGCAAATGCGTGGTCGTTACCTTGAGCAGCTTAATCCGATAATTAAATCTGCCCTGGCAGACTTCTTACCCGAATATGACTTTGATATTCGTTACCACCCAGGGTGGGATAGCGATATTGAGTTAGCAGATTTATTAAAACAAAATTTTATGCGCGATCAACAGTTAGGTTACACTAGCTTAGGTCCGCAAAAAGCGGATATCCGAATTAGAGCGAACGGAGTACCGGCACACGATATTTTATCAAGAGGTCAACTTAAATTGGCCGTGTGCGCAATGCGATTAAGTCAGGGACTTTTTTTAAGTCAGCATAGCAACAAGCGATGCACTTTTTTAATCGATGACTTTTCCTCAGAGCTTGATGACAGTAAACGGAAGTTGCTGGCGCAGTATCTGATTGAGAGTAAGGCTCAAGTATTTGTTACGGCTATTGAGAAAAGTCAGGTAACAGCACTTCTCACTGAAGGCTGTAAAATGTTTCACGTGGAACATGGCAAATTAATTGAATTTTAAATATAAAGGCGCGAGAGCTAACTATGTCTGAAAATAATTACGACTCTTCAAGTATTAAAGTACTGAAAGGCTTGGACGCGGTGCGTAAGCGCCCAGGTATGTATATTGGTGATACGGATGACGGTTCAGGTTTACACCACATGGTATTTGAGGTTGTAGATAACTCGATTGATGAAGCGTTAGCGGGTCACTGTACTGATGTTGTGGTCAAGATACACGACGATGGTTCTGTATCGGTTAGCGATGACGGCCGTGGTATTCCTGTTGATATTCATGAAGAAGAAGGTGTCTCTGCTGCTGAAGTTATTTTAACCGTGCTGCATGCCGGTGGTAAATTCGATGATAACTCATATAAAGTATCGGGCGGTTTGCATGGTGTTGGTGTTTCTGTTGTAAATGCATTATCAGAAAAATTAGAACTAACTATTCACCGTCACGGTCATATCCATCAACAAATTTATCGTCATGGTGAACCACAAGCGCCGATCGCTGTGATAGGTGATATTGATACTACGGGTACTGAATTACGTTTCTGGCCGAGTCATGAAACGTTCACGAATACATTATTCCACTACGATATTTTAGCAAAACGTTTACGTGAATTATCTTTCCTAAACTCAGGTGTATCAATTAAATTAATTGATGAACGTGAAGATGGTAAATCAGATCACTTCGTTTACGAAGGTGGTATTAAAGCATTTGTTGATTACTTAAACGTAAACAAAACGCCAATTAATAAAGATGCTTTCCACTTTTCAGTAGAACGTGAAGATGGCATTACTGTTGAAGTTGCGATGCAGTGGAACGATGGTTTCCAAGAAGGCATCCATTGCTTTACGAATAACATCCCGCAACGCGATGGTGGTACTCACCTTGCTGGCTTCCGTGGTGCATTAACGCGTACGTTAAACAACTACATGGAAAAAGAAGGCTTCCTGAAAAAAGCAAAAACGACATCTGCATCTGGTGATGATGCGCGTGAAGGTTTGACTGCGGTTATTTCAGTGAAAGTACCTGATCCAAAATTCTCTTCGCAAACAAAAGATAAATTAGTTTCTTCGGAAGTTAAATCTGCTGTTGAACAATCGATGGGCGAAAAGTTAGCTGAGTACTTACTTGAGAATCCCAAAGAAGCATCAACGGTAGTCATGAAAATTATTGATGCATCTCGCGCACGTGAAGCTGCACGTAAAGCCCGTGAAATGACTCGTCGTAAAGGCGCGTTAGATTTAGCTGGTTTACCGGGTAAATTAGCCGATTGTCAGGAAAAAGATCCTGCACTTTCTGAACTATATATTGTGGAAGGTGACTCTGCTGGCGGTTCAGCTAAGCAGGGGCGTAATCGTAAAAACCAAGCAATTCTACCGTTGAAAGGTAAGATCTTAAACGTAGAGAAAGCGCGTTTTGACAAGATGTTATCTTCACAAGAAGTTGCAACACTGATTACAGCAATGGGTTGTGGTATTGGCCGTGATGAATATAACCCAGATAAAACGCGTTATCATCAAATCATTATCATGACCGATGCCGATGTGGATGGTTCACACATCCGTACATTATTGTTAACTTTCTTCTTCCGTCAAATGCCGGAACTTATTGAGCGTGGTTATATTTATATTGCTCAACCACCGCTTTATAAAATGAAAAAGGGTAAACAAGAACGCTATATCAAAGATGATGCGGACTTAACGCAATACCTAACAACTATTGCACTCGATGGTGCTGGCTTATTTGTTAATCCAGATGCGCCTGCAATTCAAGGTGCGGCGTTAGAAGAATTAGTGAATGGTTACCGTAAAGTTGAGCGTTTAATGGCTAAGTTAAACCGTAGCTTACCAAAAGTGTTCACTAACGAAATGATTTACCAAGCACCAATCACTGCGGAAATGCTAACAGATCAAGCATCAACACAAGCATGGGCTGATGAATTAGTCGCCACATTAACAGCGAAAGAAGTGACGGGTACTCTGTATTCTGCTCGTATTATGCAAGATGAAGAGAGCAAATTATTCTACCCTGTGCTTTCTGTTCGTCAACACGGCTTAGATACTGATTATGACTTTACGCCTGGCTTCTTTAATTCAAAAGAATACGCAACGCTAACTGGTTTAGGTATTGCGAATTTACTTGAAGACGGTGCTTATATTAAGCGTGGCGAGAAGAGCCGTGAAGTAACTGATTTTGTTGACGCATTGAATTGGTTAATGGCTGAATCAAAACGTGGTAGTTATATCCAGCGCTATAAAGGACTAGGTGAAATGAACCCAAGTCAGTTATGGGAAACAACCATGGATCCTGAAACGCGTCGTATGTTACAAGTACGTATTGAAGATGCTGTTGCAGCGGATCAATTGTTCACTACCTTAATGGGTGATCATGTTGAACCTCGTCGTGACTTCATTGAAGAAAATGCATTGAAAGTAGCTAACTTAGATTTCTAATCTGATTTGTGAACATGAATTTTTAGCATAATAAAAAGGAGCCGTTAGGCTCCTTTTTTTGTATCTGTCATTTAGCTAGTTGCGCTCGTTGCTTAGTACAGTCATTTATTACAATCGATTAGGCTGTCGCAGTGCTTATAACTATCGTTTCAGCGTAAGCTTTTTGTACTTCTTCAGCAATGACTTTGATACCACGTTGTACAGCATCATCTGGTTGTGAATAATTCATGCGGATACATTCATGGGTATGGCGCCATTCTTCGTCTAGACCAGGGAAGAAGTGATGACCTGATACAATGAGCACACCACGGGATTTTAAGCGTTCATAAAGCTCTTGGCTGCTGATTGGTAGGTCTTTAAACCATAACCATAAGAAGATAGCGCCTTCAGGTTTATGAATGCGGAAGCGCTCATCGACAATACTTTGTTGTAACCAGTTAACGGCTTGCAGTGCTTTACCATGATAATACGGTTTGATCACGTCTTCACTTAAGCTAATAATATCACCTGATTCGACGAGGCTTTGTGCTAGCATCGGCCCCAAGCTGCCTGGTGCTAAATTGATAATTCCGCTTAGGTTAGAGATAGCTGAAATCACTTCCTCATTACCAATCACGATACCGCAACGCGTACCTGGTAAACCGAGCTTAGATAGGCTCATGCATAATATTGTGTTGTCGTTATAAATTGGCTCTACCGGTTCAAAGATAATATTGGGAAACGGTGTGCCGTAAGCATTGTCGATCAGTAGGGGAATGTTGTGCTGTTTTGCTAGCGCATCAAGTCGCTGCATTTCTTCATCTGTTAATACATTACCCGTCGGGTTGGTTGGACGTGATACACAGATTAAACCGATATCGTCGGTAAGATGCAGGTTATCGAAATCCACATGGTACTTAAATAAACCATCATCAAGCAGTTCAATTTTAGGTTTTACTGTCTCGAAGAAATCATCACTAAGAGCGGTATCGGTATAACCGATATACTCTGGCGCTAGCGGGAACAGTACTTTCTTTTTCTTATTACCAGCGAAGTCACCAGCAAATAAGTTGAATAGATAAAAGAAGGCATTTTGGCTACCGTTGGTGAGGGCGATATTTTTATCGGTTAACTCCCAGCCATAGGTTTTATTGAGTAATGCAGCTAGCGCTGTGGTGAAACTGTTTTTTCCTTGTGGGCCATCGTAATTCGACATCGCTGCGACAAGATCCCCACTGCTTAATAATTGTTGTGCTTCACTGTTAAATCGCGCCAGCATTTCAGGGATTTGAGCAGGGTTACCGCCACCGAGCATGATGACATCATCACCACTGCGGATACCTTCATTTAAATCATGCATTAGCTGCGTGATCCCTGAGAATTGAGTAAATCTTTGACCAAACAATGAGAATTCCATATCAGCACTTCTTGTAATTATTTAAAGGGTAAACAACCAACATAGCTGAACTTGGCATGCTTGTCGATAGTCTGATGTAGGCAAATTAAACTTTATTGCAGGGGATGTTTCACGTGAAACATCCTTATTTTACTTTGTTTATATATGTCATGTATGTGCAATGTTCCACGTGGAACATGGTTGAAAATAAGAAATACTTATAGCAAAAAGAACTGAATTATTAACGATTAATAACAAAAAAATCAGTCGACTAATTATGTATTTATTGTACGGGGTAGATAAGGTAAGGTTAACTCAATCATTCTTATAATAACCTTTAAAAAGGTACGAAGAGATTTTACTATGCAAAGAAATTTGTTATCAGAACGCATTGAAACACTAATAGATCATCTTTCTTATGGTATTTATGAACGCCGAGATGCCATAAGATTATGTTTATTAGCAGCCCTGAGTGGCGAGAGTGTATTCCTATTAGGGCCTCCCGGTATTGCTAAAAGTTTAATTGCTAAACGTATGATAGAAATTTTTGAAGATGAAAGTTACTTCGAATATCTAATGACACGTTTCTCAACACCGGAAGAGATTTTTGGTCCGCTATCCATTAAAGCACTAAAGGATGAAGGTAAGTATGTTCGTTTAACGAAAGGTTACTTACCTGAAGCGGAAGTGGTATTTCTGGATGAGATCTGGAAAGCGGGCCCTGCAATTCTAAATACGCTATTGACGGTGATTAATGAACGTACCTTTCATAACGGTATTGATCACCAGAAAGTGCCTATGCGCGTTATCGTCTCGGCATCAAATGAACTACCCAGTGCCGACTCTGGCTTAGAGGCTTTATACGACCGTATGTTATTGCGTTTATATCTCGAACCAATTCAAGATAAGCGTAATTTCAAAGCCATGTTAATCCAAAAACCACTACGCCAAATCAATGAGAAAATCCTCAAAGTGAGCAATGATGAGTTCGAACTTTGGCAGCAAGAGATTAATCAAGTTCGTTTGAGTGAGCATTGTTTTGAAATAATCTATGAGTTGAAGTTATTTTTAGAACAACGTAATACCACTGGTGAGATGATCGAAAATGTTGTTTACGTCTCAGATCGTCGTTGGAAAAAATCAATGCGCTTGTTGCAAGCCTGTGCTTATTTCAATGGTCGTGATGAAGTTACCGAGACCGATTTATTTATTCTTAAAGACTGTATTTGGCACGATCTAGAATCACGAGATGTGATTATTGAAGCCACGCACCAATTTGCCAGTAAACGATTCTGCGACCAAGATGAAGTGAACTTGGCATTAGCCAGTATCAAGAGTCGTTTGATTAAACTTGATGATGAGTTTATCGACCGCTTTGCGACTCGTTTAACTTCAGATGTATTACTGACTAAGTTACGCTATAAATTAGATCGTGAATTTGTGCGTACATCTAGCCTTAATGGTATTCCTGGTTTGTGTAAAATTGCACTATTGGGGGAATATGATGTATTAGAGCAGGGCTCACAAGAAACGGCAAAATGGGTACATGTTGGTCTTGATGATTTCCAAAAGCAGATAAAGACAGGTTCTTGTTTGGTTAAAGGCTATGTGAATGACCATCGTAACGATGTGTGGTTAAACTTTTCTGTCGATGCTAATCAACATCTACAGGTACAAAACTTTGCCAATAAGAGCATCCCTGTGGCTGTTATTATTGCCGATGCCGCGTTGAATATTAACGAAAATTGGTTACAACCTTTAGCTGATATCGATAAAGAGATCACGGCGATTGCTGACAAATTGAAAAAAAGCCAGCGTGAGTTTAGCTTAACTAATCATAATATTTTTGTCAGTGATGACTTTATGGATGATGTAGCAAGCAGTCTTGGATCATTATCGCTAGAGTTAAATAACTTAGTTCAGCATAAAGCGTCATTATTAAATCGCTTAAATGCCATTGCGCATTTATTTGAACAAGGCTAATTGGCATGGCTAATCCTCATAATAACAGCTCGGTAACTCTAGTTATGCGTCAGTTGGTTGATGATGCCGTATTGGATATTACTGCTCACGATCGAGTGACCAGTGATATAAAATCGGCTTATATTAATGACTGGAAACAGCAGGTCACGAGCTTGTTAGCGGACATGCCATTATCGCCTGGCTTAAGTAATGAGATACATTTATGTGAAACGGCTAGATTATTGAGTCCGATTAATTTTAGAAATAAAGTTGAAGGGATCCTCAGTAAGATAAAAATGGACTCGTCATTTTATGATACTGGCTTAACTATCTATCAGCAAAATAGAACGATGTCGGATGATGTGTTCTTTGCGGTGTTTTTAGATAGCTGGCAGCAAGCTATTGAGTTGCAATTATATCAGCTACAAAGTTTGTTAATCGAAGAGCAACGCGAACAGTTGTTGATTGAACTTGCTGAGCGCGAGGAAACGATAGAGCAGTTAGAAGATGTGCTTGATAGTGATTTATTATGTAATGGCGAACGTTTATGGGATTTAGCCAAAGGTAAATTGACCCATCTGGATACTAAACTATTGCAACGTTATGCGACTAATTTACGTAAGAATAAAGATGTAAAACAAATTGCCTCTGAACTCGGACGTATGGCGCTAGCACACATTAACCCAGAAGAAACGCCTAACAGTTATGAAACCTGGGTGTTAGATAATAGCTATCAAGACAATGTGCCTGATGACATGCAGGGCGTGACTTACAGTGATGAAATATCGCGTATGTTGCAAACTGAAGCGGTTAATCTCACGTTCCCAGAATTAGAGATCATTTTCTATAAACGCTACCTGGAGCGGCATTTATTAACTTATCAGTATCAAGGTGCGTTGCAGCAGTATAAAAAAGTTACTCAGTATCGAGATATTACTGATGCAGATGAGCAGACGGGCGGGCCTTTTATTATCTGTGTTGATAGCTCCACCTCAATGCAGGGCTTTCCGGAATTGACGGCTAAATCGATTTGTTATGCTCTGTTACAGGTTGCCTTCCAGCAAGATCGCCAATGCTACTTAATGATTTTTTCCAATGAGGTTGTTACTTTCCCTGTGACTAAAAGTACCAGTTTATCTACTATGCTGACATTTTTATCATCGAGTTTTCGTGGGGGAACGGACTTACAACCTGTGATTGAAAAGTCCCTTGAGCTAATGAACTCTGCACAATATAAAAATGCGGATACCTTGGTAATTTCTGATTTTATAGCCCAGAAATTACCAACCCATGTGGCTGATAAAGTCAGAGCGATTAAGGCGAAGCAAAATCGTTATCATGCTATTTCATTATCCTCACAAGGTAACCCGGAGTTGATGACAATATTTGATCATGTTTGGCGTTATTCCGCTGGTTTAACGGGGCGTTTGAAGAAAATAAAATAACGGATGTTCCACGTGGAACATCTATTTACGTTGTATTATGTGGATAGATTATTTGCTAATAAAAAATTTGCTCATAAAAAAGTTAGATAATAAAAAAGCCAGTATCAATGATACTGGCTTTTTTGATCGTGCAATTTTAAATTAACAATTACTTCTGTAGAACAGAGATGTCAGCTACATTTAAAAATTGGTTACGCAGGGTATTAAGCAGTGTTAAGCGGTTAATTTTAAGCGCTTCATCATCAGCCATTACCATTACGTTGTCGAAGAATGTATCTACAACATCACGCAGTTCTGATAACTCTGTTAGTGCCTGCTGATAATCACCAGTGGCGAATAATGGTGCGAGTAATTCAACTTTAGCTGCTACAGCAGAAGCTAATGCTTTTTCAGCATTTTCTTGCAGTAGTGACACATCAACCGTTGCGTTTAGTTCACCTTCAAATTTAGCGAGGATATTACCAACACGTTTGTTTGCTGCAGCTAATGTTGCTGAAGCGTCTAAACCACGGAAGTGATTTACTGCTTTAACACGCTTATCAAAGTCAGCTGGTTTAGTTGGGCGACGAGCAAGTACTGCTTGAATCACATCAACGCTGATACCAGCATCTCTGTACCATGCAGGGAAACGACCAAGTACAAACGCAACAACATCAGTTGATACATTTTGGTTTGATAGCTTGTCACCGAATAATGCTTTTGCAGTATCAACTAAATCAACAAGATCTAACGGTAAGTCTTTTTCGATAATGATACGTAGTGTACCAATCGCTGCACGGCGAAGTGCAAACGGGTCTTTATCACCTTTAGGGATTTGACCAATACCGAAGATACCCACTAGTGTATCAAGTTTGTCAGCCAGTGCTACTGAACAAGCAACCAATGATTCAGGTAGGCGGTCACCAGCATAACGAGGCATATACTGTTCGTTAAGTGCAACTGCCACTTCTTCTGCTTCACCGTCGTTACGAGCATAATGCATGCCCATAACACCTTGTACGTCAGGGAATTCTACAACCATGTCTGACATTAAGTCAGCTTTAGCTAATAGACCTGCGCGTTGTGCGTGCTCAGTATTTGCAGAAATTTTACCAGCAATCGCTGCTGCTAAATTGGCAATGCGTTGTGATTTCTCTTTTAACGTACCTAGTTGTTTTTGGAATAAAACAGTTTCTAGATCAGCAAGGCGACTTTCTAAAGTGCGCTTCTTATCAGTGTTAAAGAAGAATTCAGCATCTGCTAGGCGAGGGCGTACAACTTTTTCGTTACCTTCAATTACTTGTCGAACATCTTTACTGATGATGTTTGACACAAAGATAAACTTAGGTAAAAGCTCGCCGTCAGTGCTTAACATTGGGAAGTACTTTTGGTTGTCTTTCATCGTGTAGATCAAAGCTTCCGCTGGTACGTCTAGGTAACGTTCTTCAAAGTTACCCACTAATGTTACTGGCCATTCTACTAGAGACGTTACTTCTTCAAGTAGGTCTTCTTCGATTTCAGCAACACCGCCGTGCTCGCTTGCCGCTGCAATAACTTGTTTACGGATAACATCTTTACGACGCTCGTAATCAACCATTACCATGCAGTGATCTTCAAGCATATCAACATAGTTGTCAGCGTGTGGTAATTCAAAATCACCTTTACCGAGGAAACGGTGACCGCGAATAGTACGTGCCGCTTTAATACCTAAGATTTCGCCTTCAAGTGCTTCAGCACCAAATAACATCGTAATAGTATGTACTGGGCGAATGAATTGAATCGGGCTATCGCCCCAACGCATTGGCTTGCTAACAGGCAGTTTAGCTAAAGAAGTAGCAACCATATCAGCAACAAGTGCTTGAGTGGCTTTCCCTTTAACTTCTGACTTATGCAGTAACCATTCGCCTTTGTCTGTTTTTACTCGACCTGCTTGCTCAACAGTAATACCGTTGCCGCGTGCCCAGCCTTGTGCCGCTTTCGTCGCGTTACCGTCAGCATCAAACGCAACAGTAACAGCAGGACCGCGTTTTTCAATGACTTTATCAGCTTGTGCATCAGCAAGTGATGAGACTGTTAATGCTAAACGGCGAGGTGCAGCCATCCAGTTAACGTCAGTAAATTCTAAACCGGCTTTTTCTAGCTCGGCTTGGAAGTTCGCTGCAAATGCTTCAGCTAAAGTACGTAACGATTTTGGTGGTAATTCTTCAGTACCAATTTCGATTAATAAATTTTCAGTTGCCATGCTACTTCCTATTTGTCTTTTTTACATAGCGGGAAGCCTAGTGCTTCACGAGATGCGTAATACGCTTCAGCTACACCTTTAGAAAGGGTGCGAATACGTAAAATATAACGTTGACGCTCAGTCACTGAGATAGCATGACGCGCATCGAGCATATTAAATGCGTGGCCAGCATCAAGAATACGTTCGTATGCTGGTAGTGGTAGCGGCACTTCTAAATCGAGTAGCTTTTGCGCTTCTTTTTCACTTTCATCAAACAGAGTGAATAGGAAATCAACATCAGCATGTTCGAAGTTATAAGTTGATTGCTCAACTTCATTTTGGTGGAAAATGTCACCGTATTTAACAACACCAAGTGGACCATCGGTCCATACTAGGTCGTATACGCTGTCTACTTCTTGGATATACATCGCAAGACGTTCAAGACCGTAAGTCATTTCACCAGTAACTGGCGTACATTCAAGGCCACCAACTGCTTGGAAGTAAGTAAATTGCGATACTTCCATACCGTTTAGCCAGATTTCCCAACCTAGACCCCAGGCTCCCAATGTTGGGTTTTCCCAGTTATCTTCTACGAAGCGAATATCGTGAACCAATGGATCAAGACCAACTTCTTTCAGTGAGTCCAAGTATAATTCTTGGATATTCGCTGGAGACGGTTTGATCACTACTTGAAACTGATAGTAGTGTTGTAAACGATTTGGATTTTCACCATAACGGCCATCGGTAGGACGACGTGATGGTTGAACGTAAGCATAAGCCATTGGCTCTGGACCTAATGAACGTAAGAACGTCATTGGGTGAGAGGTGCCGGCACCTACTTCCATATCGAATGGTTGTACGATCGCACAACCTTGGCGAGCCCAGTAATCCTGCAGTGCTAGGATCAGCCCTTGAAAAGTTTTAACGTTATAATTTGACATGATATCTGCACAATAAAGCAAAGAAATAATAGCTAAAGTATACCTGCTGAGCAGATATGAATATAGGATAAATTACAAAATTTGACTTGGTTAGTGCGTTTTTTTCAGCTATTTGGGTTGGCGCAGTAATTTAAGGCTAGAAAAGTGGCTGAAGAGGCGGTGAATACGCGAATATATTATCTGTATATTCGCGGCTTAAAGCGGACTAATTAACGCCTTTTTTAATCAAATATTGATACGGTAATTGCTCTGTTTGGCTCGCGACTAACGTGTGATCCATAAACTGACAAAAACTAGGAATATCACGTACCGTTGCAGGATCATCTGCAATAATCAGTAATGTCTGGCCATCATCGAGTTTTCTTACTGTTTTTCGTACCATCATAACGGGTTCTGGACAGCGTAAACCTAGGGCATCTAGTTCATGTTCTGGATTCGAAAATAATGGGTTCATCAGGTTTTCTCTATGTGGTCAATATACGTAAATAGGCTAATATTAATGAGTAGCGGTAATTATATATTGGATAATCACCATTATGTTGTTAAATTGTTAATAACCGCGTGATACTTATCTTGCGCAGTCAAGTAACCATCAACAAGGAGTGTGTATGTTACTACAAGCCAGTGGCAGACTAAAAGTATATTCTTCAATCGCTTTTTTTTCTTTGCTAATCATGCTTATGGAAGTTCCTATTGCCGATACAGGTACTTGGCTCGGGGTATTAAGCATTGTTGGTATCGCAGTTTGGGTTGAATTAAGTGATTATTTCGTCGAAGAAGACAGCACTGAAAATAAAACCGAAAAAACGGAACACAAAGACGATACGAAGTAAAAATAACAGAGGGTATACCACCCTCTGTTTTGTTATCTCGCCTGCAATACCTACCCTTGAAATTGTAAAACTGTAATTGTTATCTAAGCTTAATTCTACTACCTGTATATTGGAGTTAATTATGAAAGGTAACACTCAAGTTATCGCTAGCTTAAATGGCTTATTACACAATGAACTAGCAGCTATAGATCAATATTTTACCCATTCTCGTATGTACCAAGATTGGGGTTTAGAAAAACTCTATCAACAAATGAATCATGAAATGGAAGAAGAGATAACGCATGCTGATGCGTTGATCAAACGTATTTTATTTCTTGAAGGCACCCCTAATTTAAAAGATCGCCGTGATTTACTCATTGGTGATGATGTTCCTAGCATGCTCAAAAATGATTTGGTACTGGAAATGGAAGTTGTCGCTGCCATCAGAGCGAGTATTAAATTATGTGAAGATGAAGGCGACTATCAAACTCGGCAGGTGTTACTGCCTTTACTTGCTGATACCGAAGAAGACCATGTTTATTGGTTAGAGCAGCAATTAGGTTTGATCCAAAAAATTAGCTTAGCGAACTATATCCAATCTCATATCGGTGTTTAACCGACTCATATTCGGAGTTACTTATGCAAGGCAATAACCAAATTATAATGCTGCTAAATAAAGCATTAGGCTGTAAATTAGTGGCAATTAATCAGTATTTTTTACATGCTCGTATGTATCGAAATTGGGGGCTAGAGCAACTTGATAAAGCAGATTATAAACAGTCTATTTTGAAAATGAAGCAAGCCGATAAGTTCATAAATCGGATTTTATTTTTACAAGGTTTACCCAATCTACAAGATTTAGGACGCTTGGCTATTGGTGAAGATACGCCAGAAATGCTGCACCTTAATATGGAACTGGAACTGAGTATTCGCGTGGTGTTACAAACCTTGATTGCTGAATGTGAAAACAGTCAGGATTACATTAGTCGTGATATAGCGGCTGAAATTTTAGAAGAGGTTGAAGAGCAAATCGATTGGGTTGAAAGCCAAGAGTATCTTATCCGCCATGCTGGTTTAGATAATTACCTACAGTCACAGATGTAGCGTTAAACGTGTTGGTTTGAATCATTAAGCGACTAGTGGCTGTTGTTGTGCTTGTTTAATTAAGGTCTGGTTTAAGATTTTTTTTGCACATTGGCAGCATTTTCCACACTGGCTACCAATACCCAGTTCAGTGCTTAATGTTTTCATGGTTGTAGCACCTTCATCGATACTTTTTATTAACTGCTTATCGGTAATACCGCGACAAATACATACGTACATAAATTGTTATTCCGAGCTGAATTTATGATGATGTTAATATGAATGAGAATGATTATCAAGACGCTATGGGGCGAAAACTTTGGCCTTTACCATGTCTCGATATTGTTTTGGAGCCATATCAAAGTGTTGCTCGAATTTTTTTTTGAAATAATATGCATCGCGAAAACCAACCTGTTCGGAAACATCACACATAGTGAGCCCAAAATCGCGTAATAATACTTGTGCTGTCTCGAGTCTGAGGGTTAATAAAAACTGATTCGGCGTTTTTCCAACTTGTTCTTTGAAGCGGCGATTGAAAGTGCGTAACGGCAGTTGGCAAACATCGGCAATCATTTGATTGGTGATCACTTTTGCCATATTACGTTGCATCCAATCTTGCGCGAGGGCAATGGATTCATCGAATTGCACTTGGCCACCAATTTGATAGAAAGGTTGTTGTTCGGTGCGTGATATTTCATGAGAAAAGTGGTTTTCAATCACGCTAGCGATCTTCTTGCCAAACATCTCATTGATTAAAAACAACATCATCTCTGATTGTGAGTTAATGCTACCAGCACAATATAAACCGTTAGCGGCGGTAATTGAAGCCTGACGATTAAGTTTGACTTGTGGGTAGTGTTGGCTAAATTGATCGTAAAAATACCAATGTGTGGTGGCTGGTAAGCCGTCGAGTAAACCTGCTTCAGCTAACCAGCAAACGCCGGTGCCAGTTGAGAGTATTTTTGCACCTTGGTTATATTGTTGATGTAACCAAGGAATGACTTGAGGGTACTTAATTATTGATACTAAAGGGTTTCCCCACATAGGAGGGAGAATGACTAGATCAAATTCGTGTTCACATTCAAAGGTTAAATCGGGTTGTAAGCGCAACCCCGCGGTGAGAGATTTTGCTGCTAAGCTAGTCGAAATTAATTTTATTTCCAACGGATCTTGATGCTGGGTTTTGCGGTCACGTAAGCGTGACGCACCGGAGAGCATTTCTGCCGCTAAAGAGATGCCAGTGACTAACGCTTTATCATAAAGTACAAATCCAATTTTCACAGCAAACTCCGATGCAATAACAATCTAAATTTAGACTATCTATTTATTTATGGTTCAGTGCCTTGCTTTTATAGACTAAAAAACCGCGGTGGCACAAGTGTCAGGGTAAATGGCACAGTTGAAAGTGTATTGTTAGTATAACTTGCTAGACTAGCTAGCAATAGCTTAGATTTGAATGAGATGTAATAAAATGGCGAAGTTACCGTTAATTGTTGGTTTGGGTGGTATTAATGCAGCTGGACGTAGTTCTGGTTTCCACAGTTATAAACGTTTAGTGTGCGATGCGCTGCAAGACGATGTCATGGCCAGTACATGGCAAGATCTCGCACAGCGTATGGGACTTGATTCGAGCGATATTAATGCTGATATTATTGCGCAAATTAAAGCGGGTACCTTAGTACGTCACGCCACTACGTTTGATCCAAAAGCGGTGCCTTTTCAGCGTAAAGCAAAGTTAACGGCAGGTGCTGAGCCAATTACATTTCAATTAAAAAAATCGAAATTGCCACATACGATCCCGGCGAATTGGTCACTTACTGATATTGATAATAAAACCGTGACAGTGACCGTTGAAGGTGACTTTGATGTGTTAATTAATGATGCTATCGATTATCCGGTATCAAGTGCGGGTAATATTCCCACCGGTTTCGATCTCGATAAATTATATAATTCACGTTCACATCCGCGCGGTTTAAAACTAACGGTATACGGCGCGTCAGATGCGCTTAACTCATTGGGTGTTGATTGGGATTCAATCCTGACATTAATTAATCCAGATGAAGTCTCTGTTTATGCTGGTAGTGCACTTGGTCAAGTGGATGAAAATTCATTTGGCGGCATGCTGTCTGCTTATTTCAAAGGTGGCCGTGTTAGTACCAAAATGATGGCAATGGCATTAGCCGAAATGCCTGCAGACTTTATTAATAGCTATGTGATCAACAGTGCCGGTACAACGGGGACGAATATGGGCGCTTGTGCTAGCTTCCTGTATAACTTGCGTCAGGGGATGTTAGATATCCAATCTGGTAAGTCAAAAGTCGCGATCGTGGGGAACGCTGAAGCACCTGTTGAAACTGGCGTGATGGAAGGTTTCCGCGTGATGGGGGCATTAGCTGAAGATGATCAGCTTAAAGCATTGGATAACAGTGATAGCGTGGATAACCGTCGTGCTTGTCGTCCATTTTCATCTAACGCAGGCTTTACCATGGCGGAGTCAGCACAATTTGTGGTGTTGATGGATGATGAATTAGCTTTAGAGCTCGGTGTGACTATTTACGGTTCTGTTGCTGATGTATTCATTAATGCCGACGCCAATAAAAAATCAATTTCAGCACCAGGTATTGGTAACTACGTGACAGTGGCGAAAGCAACAGCATTAGCGAAAGCCATTTTAGGCGAAGGTGGTTTACAGCATACCTTTGTCCAAGCGCATGGGACAGGCACGCCACAAAACCGCGTTACTGAAAGTCATATTTTGAGTGAAGTTGCGGCTAGCTTTAATATTACTAATTGGCCTGTTACGGCCATTAAATCATATGTTGGCCATTCAATGGGGGCCGCAGCTGGCGATCAATTAGTGGCATCGCTTGGAGTATGGCAGCATGGTTGGATCCCAGGTATTAAAACTATCGATCATATTGCTGATGATGTTCACCAAGCTAACCTTAACATTTTAACTGACCATCAGTTTGTTGGCGATAAAGGCCAAGAGATGAAAGCGGTATTGTTGAACGCGAAAGGGTTTGGCGGTAACAACGCGACTGGCTTAGTATTATCTCCTCAGCAAACTTTGATGATGCTTAAAGCTAAGTACGGTGCGTCGGTAGTAAATACTTACCAAGAAAAGAACAGCCAAATCCAACAAACGGCAGCAACAGCTGATCGCAATGCTTGTGCTGGCGATGAAAACATCCGTTATGCATTTGGTAATGCGGTGATTGATGAAGCGGGCGTTAACATCAGCACTGAAGAAGTGCGTTTACAAGGTTTTGCAAACGCCATCAAGTTAGCACAAAGTAACCCATATCAAGATTATAGCTAGTACGAAAAACTCACGATTATCGCGAGAACCGCTATAATCGTGAGTTTATTTGTTCCCTTGTACGTTAAGCACGGGCAAGGGGATAGGCGACTAGATTCATATCATCTGCCATCACTTGTAATTCTTCTGTGATCTCCACTATTTGCTTCAGCTTTTGAATTAATAATAACGTATGTTTATGGCCATCATTTTCATAGCGTTTCAGTAACGATTCGATCTCACTAATATAAGCCTTATCGACGTTGACTGGCGACAAGATCGTATTTTGTGTCTGTTCTAACGCGCTGCTAATTAATTGTGCGACCAAGGCTAAATCTTGCTGTAATCGCGGATCAATAATTTTATTTCTGTGCACACCTAACGCGGACAATGCTGATAACATGGCATGGTTACGACGTGAAATATCGTAAACATGATTTAGTTTATGACGTTTATCGTTGGGTTCAACTTGCATGTCTTTCCACGATGCGATCAAGTGACTGTCGGCGACATAGGCTTTACGACGGGAGACTCGGTAGGGTAAATCATTATTTTTACCTGATACGTATTGCTTAATGATCTCATGAAAATAGTTTTGATTGGCAGTAATCGCTTCGACTAAGTATTTCGGAAATTGCTTATACTGCCAGTTAGGAAGTACTAACTTTGCGAGCAAGAATGCAATACTACAACCGGTTAAGGTATCGATGATCCGCGGTATCGTAACAACGTAACCTTGTTGGTAGAGTACGTTAAATGCTAATAGTACCAGTAAGGTAATATAGGTCACTGCTCTGCTGTAATTCTGACGTAAATAGTAAAAGAACAGAAATGCCGATATCGCTAATAAAAATAATTGGCTGCGTTCTGTTGGGAACAGGTACAGCAAGGTTGCACCTATAATAATGCCCATCAGTGTACCGCTAATACGCTGCTTTAGTTTTACTCGCGTGGCACTGTAACTTGGTTGTAATACAAATAATGTTGTTAATACCACCCAGTAGCCATGCAAATCAGACGCTAAAATAATGCCAATACCTAAGGCGATACCTAAGGTTAAACGGATCGCGTGACGAAATACTGGACTCGATAAATGCAATGCATTACCGAGGCGTTGTATTACCGGAAGTTGTTCACGTGGCGCCATGACTAAGAATGCTTGATCGTTTTGTGGTTCGCTGTTAATTAATAATTCGTCGGCTTTACGTAAATTCCGAAATAACAGTTTTAAGGGGCCAAAGAGTTGCCATTCTAGCGAGGTTTCCAATGTCAGTAATTCTTGTTTTAAAATGGCTAACGACCAAGTTAAACCATGATCATGTTGATAAGCTTGCTTGTATAAAGTCGCGTGACCACGTTGAGTACAGGCGCTGGCAAGTTGTTTTAATACTTGCTCGAAACCAGCAATAATTAAATCATTGTTTAAATTACGTTTTAATGACCCATAATGAAAATGGCTCGAGGTCATTTTTTCATGCAGTTCTTGAGCTTCTTGATAAAGATGGATCAAGTGCTGGAGTTCATGGGAAATATCTTTTTCACCGACATGGTAATCAATATTGGTTCGACACTCGGACATCGCATTAACGATATTAATATTTAAGGTCGATAAAGTATGGCGAATGGTTTTATGATCATATTTGGTTTGGGAAAAAAACTTCGATTTCTCTTGTTGGTATAAACCTAAGGAAAAATAAATATCAGCTAAGCGTTCGCGGATTGGATTATATAAAGTGACTTTAAGCAGCACTGTCGAGATGATGAAATACCATCCTGCACCAGCAATAAGTAACAATGAGCTGGGGTTAAAATCATGGCTACTAAGTGTTGTAGCCGATTCAGCATCATGGCTTAAGCTGAGCATGGTATAAACGGCAATCATTAACGTCGCAAAACTGATGGTGACATAACGCTTACCGAGCGAGCCTAAAATAATGATCGCAAAACTAAATAGACAGCTGCCCAGTAAAAATAGCAGTGGGTAGGGGAATAATAAACTGACCAATAATGACGATAAAGTAAAGCAAACCAGCGCTAACAAACTATTAATCATACGCTGCTTAATACTGTCGTCACCCTCAGAAATAACGGCCGCTACAATCCCCAGTACTGCGGTCACGGCAAATTCAGAAAAACCCAGAAAATAACCCGGGATCAGTAATGTAATTGAAGCAAGAAATGCTTTTAAGGCAATAAAAAAGTTACTGTTGGCCGTCAAATAAGTCAGCTTTTGCCATAATATCAGCATGTGTATTGGGCTCCAAATAAGGTGAGATAAATCATCATTGCTACTGTGCTGCTTTTATCGCGTTAGTTAATTGGACCACGGCGGTTTCATTACTGATGCTTTTATCATAAATGAAATTACTAATAACCCGTGTGATTGCTGATTGCACATAGGTTGTGGTTGCCATTGCTTGTGAGAATGTCGGCACTAACGTATGGTTTTTTGTTGCTTGTTGATAGTCGTCATACGCTTGCTTACTGCAGGGATTTAAATTGTTATTATCCATCGTATTGATTATCGGTAGAGAGCCTTTCTTGGCATTGAAATCACGCTGTAGCTCGGGGGTTAAGATGATGCTTGCTAAGGTGTTCTGCGCTTTTTTAACGTCTGGAGAGACACTTTTCAATTTAAAAAAAGCAAAACTATCGACGTTGTAGCTAAATATACCTTCACTGCCTGGAAATTCGATACAGCGGATCTTGGTATTTAATTGCTGTTTTTCTTGCAGTAATTTACCAGCCACCCAATCCCCCATGATTTGTATCGCAGCTTGGTCGTCAATAAGCAGTCTGGTTGATTGTTCCCAAGTGCGATTTTTAGCATTTTTATCAATATACAACGATATTTTTCGTAATTGAGCAAAGGCGTCGATCATCGCTGGTGAGGTGAGAACTTGCGGATTGAGTTCAACAAATGCTTGTTTGTACTGCTCGGCCCCCAGTATTGATAAGCTAATTGATTCAAATAAGATCGCATCTGCCCATGGCTCTGAGGTGTGCGCTATCGGTAAATAACCAGCGGCTTCCAATAGCGGTAATGCTGTGATTAGTTCATTTAAATTAGTCGGTATCGCAATTTTGGCTTGCTTGAATACCGCTTGATTCAGCCATAACCAATTAATGCGATGAATATTAATGGGTACGGCAACATAATGGCCTTTATATTTCATCACCGGTTGAATGAACTCTGGCAATTTACTATCCCATTGTTCACGCTTGGCAATATCATCTAACGAGGTAAGAAAACCTAACTTTGCCCATTCTTGAATGTTGTGACCTTTAATTAATGCTGCTGTTGGCGGATTACCTGATACGGCGCGAGAGCGTAATACTGTTAATGCGCTATTACCGCCACCACCTTTGATGGCAAAATCGAGCCAGGTATTATCGGTTTGTTTTACTTTTTCTTGTAATTCACTGAGTGCATCGAGCTCGCCGCCCGATGTCCACCAATGCAATACTTCGACTTGGCTTGCTGTGGCTGAATATGTACATAGCATGCTTAATAATATCAACAGCCGTGGGATTCGGTTATGACTATTTCTATGGCTGTGGCTAAGGGTGATCATGACAATGCTCGTGATGAAGGTTTATGGGGAAGTCGTAAGATCACTTTAAGTCCTGAATTCTCTCGATTGTGGAGGGTGAGTGTACCGCCATGGGCACTGGCAATATTCCGCGCAATACTTAATCCTAAGCCCGAACCATCAGTATCTTGGGCTATGCGCGTGTAGGGCGTGAATATATCTTCTAACATATTTTCTGGAATACCGGGACCCGAATCGATAAGGCAAATAACGATATGTTCCTGTTGTTGTTCGACTATGAGGTGTAAGAAATCACCATATTTAATGGCGTTCTCAACTAGGTTGGTTAAGCAGCGTTTGATCGCTAGTGGTTTTCCTGGGTATTGAATGGCGATATTGGGAAACTCAAACGTCACTTTTTCTTCGTGGCAATTATGGTGTTCGGTAATTTCGTAGAGCAGCTCTTGGATATCAATGATTTCATTATTTTCATGAATATCAGTGTCTTTAACGCATTGTAGCGCGCCTTTGACCATCATTTCTAACTGATCTAGATCCTTATTAAACTTGGCTGTCTTGGTATCATCATTAAGTAATTCCGCGCGTAAACGTAAGCGGGTGATCGGTGTTTTTAAATCATGAGAAATAGAACGAAATAAGCGTTCACGATCGTCGATATAGCGTTTTATACGTAAATGCATACGGTTGAATGCTTTGGTGGCGATGACTAATTCAGATGCCCCGGTTTCAGCTAAAGGGGGTTGGTCTAAATCTTGACTCAATGTTGCCGCGGCCGCTGCGAGTCTTTTTAATGGCTTGGTTTGCCAGCGCACTAATACGTAAATCATCCACATTAAATTCGCCGTGATCAAGAAGATGAAAAACAATTGTTCATTACTGACTAAGTTATCGTTGAGTGATACATAAGGTGCGGGTAATAACGCGGCAATATATAACCACTCATCAGGGGCTAGCATCATTTGGATCACTAATACCGGTGGATTGAGCGGCTCTAAAGTGAGTGAATAGTGCGCCCAAGAGCGTGGTAAATCCGATAGCAGGGTATCATTGTTGAGAACATGCAAGGTTTTTGGGTGGGAAAACTCCGTTTTAATGACGATATTATTACCGAGTTTATCACCGAGTACACGTTGAAACTCGTCGAGAACCACCCGTTTCATTTCGCTATTTTCAACGGGGTCGATCGTTATTTCGACTTCGTTTAAGGATACAAAATAGCGACTGCCGCCAAAGTCTCGCAATTGTTCTAAGACGATATGGCGATATTGTAATGGTAGTGAATTAAAAAATGTCGCCGTTGACGCGATATTTTGTGCCATGCCTTCGGCGGTATTTTTTAATCCATCGAGCTCTTGATCTTTACTGAAATTGTACCAAATACTGGTTGAAATAAACTGTGCTGTTGCAATGGATAATAGCGTCAGCAATAACATTCTCGAGACCAGTGAACTCGGTAATTGGCGGTAAATATGTTCTTTAATCGTCATAAGACACTTCAGTAATCAACACGTACCCACGCCCACGAATCGTTTTGATTAAGGTTGGTGTTTTACTGTTATCGCCGAGTTTTTGACGTAGACGGCTGAGCTGAATATCAATACCGCGTTCAAGTGGTAGCGCTTCTCGGCCTCGGGTAGCATCGGATAAGTTATCACGACTCAAAACTTGATTTGGGTTGGTAACAAATAACTTCAACATATTGAATTCACTACCGGATAATTCGGTGGCATTGTTATCGGTTAAGTTGATTAATTGGCGTGTTAAGGTATCGAGTTTCCAATTGGCAAACACAAAATAGCGACCTTGGGTCGGCTTGGTATAACTTGAACGACGTAATAACGCTTTAATTCGCGCCAGTAATTCGCGCGGGCTAAAAGGTTTAGCCATGTAATCATCGGCACCAATTTCTAGCCCTACAATGCGGTCGGCTTCATCTGAATTGGCGGTTAACATGATGATAGGTACTTGCGAAGTACGGCGAATTTTTTGGCATAAGGTAAAGCCATCGTCACCTGGCATCATCACATCTAAAACGATGAGATCGGGGGTATTGGTTGCGAGTACGCGTTGCATTTCTTTGCCTTCACCCGCCGTGAGCACTGAAAATCCAGCTTGATCGAGATATTCACTGAGTAACTCTTTGATCTCTACATCATCGTCAACGACTAAAATTTGCTTTTTGGTACTCATGCTCAATCCATTATTTACAGTGCGTAATGTCTATTGAACAGCTTGGCGGGTAAAATTTCAAGAAGAACATTTTAAGAAGACATAAAAAAGCCAACTATAGGATAGTTGGCTTGATATAGATTAAAGAACCGTATTTTTTGTACAGTCGTTATTAGTCTTCGATACGCTCAAATACTGTCGCGATACCTTGACCAAGACCGATACACATAGTCGCTAGACCATATCTGCCGCCTTGCACTTCAAGTTCGTTCACTAACGTAGTCGAGATACGTGAACCAGAGCAACCCAGTGGGTGACCTAGTGAGATAGCACCACCGTTAAGGTTAATCTTAGTATCAACAACATCTTCTAAGCCTAAGTCTTTTACACAAGGTAAAGACTGCGCTGCGAATGCTTCGTTTAATTCGAATACATCGATATCATCAATTGTTAGACCTGCACGTTTAAGCGCTTTCTTCGTTGCTGGTACAGGGCCGTAACCCATGATTGATGGATCACAACCAGCTACAGCCATAGATACAACGCGAGCACGAGGCTTAAGACCCAGTTCTTTCGCTTTGTCTGCAGACATAAGTAACATTGCAGAAGCACCATCTGATAATGCAGATGAAGTACCCGCTGTTACAGTGCCGTTAACAGGATCAAATACTGGACGTAAGTTACCTAGGCTTTCCATTGATGTCTCCGGACGAATTACTTCATCGAAATCATACAATTTTAATACGCCGTCAGCATCGTGACCTTCAATTGGTAGTATTTCACGCTTGAAACGACCTGATTCTGTCGCAGCTTGTGCCAGCTTGTGAGAACGAACCGCAAATGCATCCTGTTGCTCACGTGTAATACCGTGCATTTTACCTAGCATCTCAGCCGTTAGACCCATCATACCCGCTGCTTTCGCAGTAGATTTAGCCAGACCAACGTGGAAATCAACACCGTGATTCATCGGTACGTGACCCATGTGCTCAACACCACCAATGATCATCACATCGCCGTCGCCCATTGCGATAGCACGTGTAGCATCATGGATAGCTTGCATTGATGAACCACATAGACGGTTAACTGTTGTTGCGCCTGCTGTGATTGGGATACCAGCAAGTAATGAAGCATTACGGGCGATATTGAAACCTTGCTCTAGCGTTTGCTGAACGCAACCCCAATAAACATCTTCGATGTCATTTGGATCAACTTCAGGGTTACGGTCAAGCAAGCCTCGCATTAATTTTGCAGATAGATCTTCAGCACGAACGTGGCGGAATGCACCGGCTTTAGAACGACCCATAGGTGTACGTAGACAATCGACTACAACTACATCTCTCATTTTATTATCCTCGTTCGTGTCTTAGTAAAAAGTTTTGCCGTCAGCTGCGCGTTGACGCAAGCCATCAGTTACTTGGTAAAGTGGTCCTAAATCAGCAAGTGAATCAGCTAATTCAATGTATTTATCCAGACCCATAGTATCTAGGTAACGGAACACACCACCACGGAATGGAGGGAAGCCAATACCATAGATAAGTGCCATATCAGCATCACCTGGTGTAGCAACAATACCTTCTTCAAGACAACGAACAACTTCGTTAATCATTGGGATCATACAACGAGCGATGATTTCATCTTTAGTAAAATCAGCTTTTTCGCTCGCTACTTCAGCAAGTAGTTCATAGCTTTTCGCATCTGGTGTTTTCTGTACGCGACCACGACGGTCTTTTGCATAAGAATAGAAACCAACACCATTTTTCTGGCCATAACGTGTTGCTTCAAACATCACATCGATAGAATCTTTGCCTGTTTTCGCCATACGTTCAGGGAAACCATCTGCCATTACAGCTGCTGCATGATGACCTGTATCAATACCTACAACATCAAGTAAGTATGCAGGACCCATTGGCCAACCGAATTGTTTTTCCATTACTTTATCAACAGCCACAAAATCAGCACCATCAGCGATTAGTTTTGAGAAACCGAAGAAGTAAGGGAACAATACGCGGTTTACGAAGAAACCTGGGCAGTCGTTTACAACGATAGGCGTTTTACCCATTTTAGCTGCATATGCAACAGTCGTTGCAATTGTTTCATCTGATGATTTCTCACCTCGGATGATTTCAACTAATGGCATTTTGTGTACTGGATTGAAGAAGTGCATACCACAGAATTGTTCTGGGCGTTTTAGACTCTTCGCAAGTACATTAATTGGGATAGTAGATGTGTTCGAAGTAATGACAGTGTCAGCACTCACGTTATCTTCTAATTCAGCCAGTACAGCCGCTTTAATTTTTGGATTTTCAACAACCGCTTCAACAATAATGTCAGCTTCATCAACTGAGTTATAGCTTAGCGTTGGGGTGATTGAAGAAATAACTTTCGCAAGTTTGGTACCGTCAATACGACCACGTTTAAGTTGCGTTGTTAATAAACCAGATGCCGTTGCCATACCAAGATCTAATGCAGCATCGTTGATATCTTTCATGATCACTGGCGTGCCTTTAACTGCTGATTGGTAAGCGATACCGCCACCCATAATACCAGCGCCAAGTACAGCGGCCTTATTTGTTGCTTTACCTGCTTTTGCTGCTTTCTTTGCGCCCGCTTTTAATGCTTGGTCGCTCAAGAATAAGCCAACTAATGCTTGTGCTGCATCTGTTTTCGCAAGTTTAATGAAGGTTGCTGCTTCAACACCAAGTGCACCAGTACGATCCATTCTTGCTGCTGCTTCAACAGCTTTCACTGCTGCGGTTGGTGCTGGGTAATGTTTACCTGCTTTCGCATATACCATACCAAGTGCAGTCGAGAAGCTCATTGTCGCTTCAATTTTGTTTAGACCTAGTGGCGCTTGTTTTTGCGCGCGACGTGATTGCCAATCTAGTTTGCCTGCAATCGCATCTTTAATCATAGAGAGTGCTGCATCACGTAATTTTTCTGGTGCTACAACTGCATCTACAGTGCCAAATTTGAGGGCTGCAGGTGCTTTATAATCTTTACCTGTTGTGATCCATTCAACTGCATTATCTGCACCGATTAGACGTGGTAAACGTACTGTGCCACCAAAACCAGGCATGATACCTAATTTAGTTTCAGGTAAGCCGATACGTGCTGTTGTGTCTGCTACACGGAAATCCGTAGCAAGAATTGCTTCACAACCACCGCCAAGTGCATGACCGTTAACTGCCGAAATAGTTGGATATGGCAGGTCTTCAATCGCATTGAATACTGCATTTGCTTGTTCCAACCAACCGAGTAGTTCAGCGTCTGGTAGTTTAAATAGATCGAGGAATTCAGTGATATCAGCGCCAACGATGAACGCACCTTTGCCTGATGTTTGAATTAGTCCTTTAATATCTGAATTAGTCTGTAATACTTTTACAGCTTCAGTTAATGCTTGTAATGTTGCTTGATCAAATTTATTAACAGGGCCTTTCGCGTCATATTTTAATTCTGCGATGCCATCTTCTAATAGAGTGACCGAGAGTTGTTCGGCTTGGTAAATCATTACGTTTCTCCTTGCTAAAGCGATGGTGATCATCAGCTCCGTTTGCTATTTACCAGCTATGTAGGGTACTGGTTGATCTCATTCTGTCGATAAACTAACAATATTTCAACACTTATTTTAAACGACCGTTTAAATTAATATCTAGGATACGAGGTTTGTGTATCTACTAAGTAGTATAGTTAATGATAAGGGGAGAGAGTGTAGTTACTCTACTAAAATAAGTTATTTGGCTGTAAACTTGGCGCTAGGTACTTAATTTAAACTTTAGGTTGGAGTTTAATTCTTTATTCCTGTTATTTTATGGTTCAATAACCTTTAAAGTGTTCAGCTTACACTTGTTTTTAATTGTTAGATGTTTGTTGATGAATGTTTAATAAAAATAAATTGAGCGTTACTTAACTTTTAAAAATTGTGATCCTGAACCTGCTATTATCAATCAGGATATAACAGTAGAATGGTGATGAGCACCTTTATAGTAGAATATACACAGGATAGAAATGACAGCGACTAGCCCTTATTTTGTTTTAGAACAGGCTTATGAATATACCGAAGAAATAAAAAAGAGCCGTTTTATTACTTATCTTACACCAACGAAAGGGCGGCAAGCAGCCGAGCAGTTTGTGCGAGATATTAAAGCAAAACACCCTGATGCACGTCATCACTGCTGGGCATTTGTTGCTGGTAGACCAAGTGATGGACAGCAATATGGGTTTAGTGATGATGGTGAACCTTCAGGTACAGCAGGTAAACCTATCCTTAATTGTTTATTGGGAAGTAATATAGGTGAAATGACAGCCGTGGTTGTACGCTATTATGGCGGCATCAAATTAGGTACCGGTGGATTAGTGCGTGCTTATGCTGGCGGTGTACAACAAATATTAAAATTAGTCGAACCGATAGAATGCCTTATATATGTAGAACTGAACTTAACATGTGATTATGCCCAAATAGCTGCAATAGAGAGTTTATTTTCAGTATATAATGGTAAATTAAACCATGCCGAATATGGTGCACAAGTCGTCATGCAGCTTGATGTTGATGCAAGGCATACTCAAGCCTTTATAACAGCTGTTAAAAATAAAACCAATGGCCAAGTTAATGTCACTGTGGTCGATTAATATTTAGGGATAAAAATAATAATGCAATTCAGGGCAATTTTAAGAATTGTAGGGATATTGGTTACTCTTTTTAGTGTAACCATGATATTCCCCGCACTGATCGCGGCAATATACAAGGATGGTGGTGGTCTTGTTTTCATTAACTCCTTTGTTTTCTGCATCGTATTAGGCAGTATCCTATGGTACAAAAACCGTAATTATAAAAAAGAATTAAAAGCCAAAGATGGTTTTTTAATTGTGGTTTTATTTTGGACGGTTCTAGGCAGTATTGGTGCATTACCTTTTATCCTTTCAGAAGAACCAAATTTGAGTGTTGCAGGGGCTTTCTTTGAATCCTTCTCGGGTTTAACCACAACCGGTGCAACCGTTATTGTTGGCTTGGACGAATTACCTAAAGCGTTATTGTTTTATCGCCAGTTTCTACAGTGGTTAGGCGGAATGGGGATCATTGTTCTTGCTGTTGCTGTTCTGCCTGTATTAGGTATTGGTGGTATGCAGTTGTACCGAGCTGAAACACCTGGACCAGTGAAAGATTCGAAGATGACACCGCGCATAGCCGAAACCGCGAAAGCGCTTTGGTATATTTATTTATGTCTTACCGTTGTCTGTGCCATGGCGTTTTGGTTGGCAGGGATGACGATGTTTGATGCGATATCACATAGTTTTTCTACCATCGCGATTGGTGGTTTTTCTACCCACGATAGTAGTATGGGGCATTTTGATAGCCCGGTGATAAACCTGATCACTGTGGTGTTCTTAATTATTGCGGGGATTAACTTCTCGTTACACTTCGCCGCCTTTTCAATTAAAGGGTTTAAACCGGGCTCTTATTTTCAGGATATTGAATTACGCGCCTTTTTATTCGTACAGTTAGCACTGGTTGCAATTTGTTTCTTTATACTATTATCCAAAGGTGTATACGATTCTCCAGAGATGGCATTAGATAAAGCGTTATTCCAAGCTGTATCTATTTCAACCACTGCAGGTTTTACGACGACGAGTTTTCAAGATTGGCCATTATTTTTACCGGTGCTATTAGTGTTTTCGAGCTTTATTGGTGGCTGTGCTGGTTCTACTGGTGGTGGTATGAAGGTTGTGCGTATCTTATTGCTTTACTTACAAGGTATGCGTGAAATGAAACGTTTAGTGCATCCGCGTGCAGTCTATAAGATTAAGTTAGGCAAGAAAGTATTACCCGATCGTGTTATCGATGCCGTTTGGGGGTTCTTTTCAGCATACGCCTTAGTATTTGTTATTTGTATGCTGGCTTTGATCGCAACTGGGATGGATGAATTATCGGCATTTTCAGCTGTAGTGGCAACGTTAAATAACTTAGGGCCGGGACTTGGCCAAGTCGCGGTGCATTTTGGAGACGTGAATGACAGTGCTAAATGGATCTTGGTAGTTGCTATGTTATTCGGTCGTTTAGAAGTATTTACCTTATTAATTTTATTTACCCCAGCTTTCTGGCGTAGTTAAGTGGAACCTATAATGAAAAAAATGCTAGTTCTGTATTCGACCGTTGATGGTCAGACGCTCAAAATAATTAAAGCAATCGAAGCGACTATTACTCATGAGTATATTTGCGAAGTCATTAATATTGATGAATGTCAGCATATCGATATGGCTATCTTTGATAAAGTAGTTATTGGCGCATCTGTTCGTTATGGCCATTTGAATAAAAAACTCTATCAATTTATTGCGGCTAATAAAGCGCAATTAGAAGCGAAAGATAATGGTTTCTTCTGTGTTAATTTAACCGCGAGAAAAGCAGAGAAGAATACGCCGGAAACAAATGCATACATGCAGGCGTTTTTAGTTAAGTCGGATTGGATACCAAAACAACAAGCTGTATTTGCTGGCGCGTTGTCATACTCAAAGTATAACTGGTGGCAGACTCTCATCATTCAACTGATTATGAAGATAACCGGTGGTAGTACAGATAAAAGCAAAGATATTGAGTTTACTGATTGGAGTAAAGTGGCGTTGTTTGCGAAAACCTTATAGGTTTATTGACTTATATATAGTACTGAACTCACGCTTAGTATCAAATTTAACCTGAGGGTGTCGATTAGTTGCCCATGTTTATGTATTTTGAAGCACGGGTAATGAAACACTTGCCTATCAATTCGTTTTGCCTATAATGGCGCCACTGACACGGCAACAGCCGCTAAGTAAAAGGTGTTTAAAAACGACTTAGGTTACTTTTTAAGCGTCCTGAATAAAGCGCAAATATGTGCTTGACTTCAAATTCGGTTTGCGTAGAATACGCAGCCTGACTACGACGAAAGACGTCAAGGTCAATGCTCTTTAACAATTTATTCAAGCAATCTGTGTGAGCACTTGCAGAGATATAATGACCAAATATTATATCAATG
>NZ_BLRL01000022.1 GCF_015082335.1 Moritella sp. F3
TGATATAATATTTGGTCATTATATCTCTGCAAGTGCTCACACAGATTGCTTGAATAAATTGTTAAAGAGCATACTGAGCGGCTGTTGCCGTGTCAGTGAGGTCGCATTATAGAGATTTAGATCACATTGGCAAGCGCTAAAATTAGAAATTATTAAAAAACATAAATTAGTACAAAAAATAGACTTTGAGTAACTTTATCAGCCTAAACCGCTTAAAAATAGCAAACAGCATTATTTACAGCTAAAAATGCGCATCAACCGGTGTAAATGGTATTAGGTGTCTAGTCGAAAGGGGAATAGGTATTGTCGTTAAGCATTGCGAAATCTACAAACGAGAAAAATGATTCAGAATATAATGATGAGTAATTTAAGAAGATAAAAAGATGGGAATTTAGAAATAAAAAAGCCAGAGCGCTAGCTCTGGCTTTTAATACTATTTAAAACTATTCTTCGTCAGCAGCTTCAACAGCTGGACGATCTACTAGTTCGATGTAAGCCATAGGAGCTTTATCGCCAGTACGTAGACCACATTTTAAGATTCGAGTATAACCGCCTGAACGGTTTTCGAAACGTGGGCCTAATTCTTTAAATAGTTTACCTACAACTTCATCGCTGCGGGTACGTGCAAATGCTAGACGACGGTTAGCTACGCTATCCGTTTTAGCAAGTGTAATTAGAGGCTCAACTACACGACGTAGTTCTTTAGCTTTAGGCAGAGTCGTTTTAATGATCTCGTGGCTAACTAAAGAACATGCCATATTACGGAACATAGCCTGACGGTGGCTGCTGTTACGATTTAGTTGACGACCACTCTTACGATGGCGCATGAACTTATCCTTCTTACAAAAATCTTTTGACTAGTGTTTACTATTCGTCCGAGATACTTGCTGGCGGCCAATTTTCTAGGCGCATACCTAGAGAAAGACCACGTGACGCTAGAACATCTTTAATTTCAGTTAAAGACTTCTTACCAAGGTTAGGTGTTTTAAGTAACTCAACCTCAGTACGTTGTACAAGATCACCAATATAGTGAATAGCTTCTGCTTTAAGACAGTTAGCTGAACGAACAGTAAGTTCTAAATCATCAACAGGACGTAGCAGTATCGGATCGAACTCTGGCTTCTCTTCTTTCTGCTCTGGTTCCGTTACATCACGAAGATCAACGAAAGCATCAAGCTGTTCAGCCAGAATTGTAGCAGAACGACGAATAGCTTCTTCAGGATCTAATGTTCCATCAGTTTCCATATCGATTACTAACTTATCAAGGTTAGTACGTTGCTCTACACGAGCAGCTTCAACATTGTAAGCGATACGGCTTACAGGGCTGAATGCAGCATCAACAAGCAAACGACCGATAGGACGCTCTTCATCATCAGCATGTACGCGAGTTGAAGCAGGAACGTAACCACGTCCTTTAGCAACACGAATACGCATACTGATATCTGCTTGACCGGTTAAATTACAAATCACGTGTTCTGGATTTACAATCTCAACATCACCATCATGAGTGATGTCACCTGCCAATACAGGACCTGTACCTGACTTAGTTAAAGTTAGTAACGCTTCGTCTTTGCCTTCAAGTTTGATTGCAAGACCTTTCAAGTTAAGAAGAATTTCAAGAACATCTTCTTGAACGCCTTCTTTACTGCTGTACTCATGGAGTACGCCGTCGATCTCAACTTCTGTTACAGCACAACCTGGCATAGAAGAAAGTAGAATACGACGTAAAGCATTACCTAGAGTATGACCGAAGCCACGCTCTAACGGTTCAAGTGTTACCTTGGCACGTGTTGAGCTAATTTGCTCAATATCAACAAGTCTTGGTCTTAGAAATTCTGTTACAGAACCCTGCATGTATGTCCTCTCTTATGAAGTTAACTTTACTTAGAGTAAAGTTCAACAATAAGCTGTTCGTTGATGTCTGCAGACAGATCAGAACGCTCAGGAGCACGTTTGAAAACGCCTTCAAGTGTCTTACTGTCAACTTCAACCCAAGATGCTTTCTCACGCTGCTCTGAAATTTCAAGAGCTGAAGCGATACGAGCTTGCTTCTTAGCCTTCTCGCGAATGCTAACTGTATCGTTAACTTTCACTTTGTAAGAAGGGATATTTACAACTTTACCGTTTACAACGATTGCTTTGTGGCTTACTAACTGGCGCGATTCCGCACGAGTAGAACCAAAGCCCATACGATAAACAACGTTATCTAGACGGCCTTCTAATAAAGCAAGTAGGTTTTCACCAGTGTTACCTTTTAGACGAGCAGCTTCTTTATATAAGTTACGGAATTGCTTTTCAAGTACACCGTACATACGACGAACTTTTTGCTTTTCACGTAGTTGTAAACCGTAGTCAGATAGACGAGGTTTACGAGCACCATGTACACCAGGTGCGTTATCAATTTTACACTTAGATTCAATCGCGCGTACGCCACTTTTCAAGAAAAGATCTGTACCTTCACGACGACTAAGCTTGAGCTTTGGGCCCAAATATCTAGCCATGTTCTTTCTCCAATATTCCTAAAAGCGTTATACGCGACGCTTTTTAGGTGGACGACAACCATTGTGAGGGATTGGTGTAACATCAGTGATGTTAGTAATTTTATAACCAATCGAATTCAATGCACGAATAGAAGATTCACGACCAGGACCAGGGCCCTTAACCATAACTTCTAAATTTTTCAAACCGTACTCTTTAGCCATTTCACCAGCACGCTCAGCAGCAACCTGCGCAGCGAATGGAGTTGACTTACGAGAACCACGGAAGCCTGAGCCGCCTGCAGTTGCCCAAGATAAAGCATTACCTTGGCGATCTGTGATTGTCACAATAGTGTTATTGAAAGAAGCATGAACGTGTGCAATACCGTCAGCAACTTGCTTTTTAACGCGCTTACGAGCGCGAGTTGGGGTTTTAGCCATTACTCGTCAGCTCCTATTTCTTGATAGCTTTACGCGGACCTTTACGGGTGCGCGCATTTGTTTTAGTGCGTTGACCACGTAGAGGTAAGCTGCGACGGTGACGAATACCACGGTAACAACCGAGGTCCATCAGACGCTTGATATTCATACTTACTTCACGACGTAGGTCACCTTCAACAGTGTATTTACCTACTTCTTCGCGAAGAAGTTCTAGTTGAGCTTCTTCTAGCTCTCTGATCTTAGCTGTTTCAGCGATACCAGTTGCAACACAAATTGCTTTCGCACGTGTTGCACCAATACCGAAAACACCAGTCAGGGCAATGACTGTATGCTTTTGATCAGGAATGTTAATGCCGGCTATACGGGCCACTATACCACTCCACTTAAGGTGTTAAATAAAAAAGATTGCTCTCTTCGAAAAGCCCGTAAGGATACTCAGAAGAGAGATATATTGCAATAGAAACTTGAAAAAGATTAATCAATCTAATCCAAGTTCCTAATTTTGCTTAACCTTGGCGTTGTTTATGCTTTGGTTCAACACAGATTACGCGTACTACACCGTGACGTTTGATCACTTTGCAATTACGACAAATCTTTTTAACAGATGCACGAACTTTCATTTCTTACTCCGTAACTGTTATAGGACATGCTCAAACTAATTTACGAGGATTAACCTTTTAAATTAGCTTTCTTAAGTACGTCACCATATTGATGAGACATCAAATGGGTCTGAACTTGAGCCATAAAGTCCATGATTACCACAACCATAATAAGTAGTGATGTTCCACCGAAATAGAACTGCACACCCATAGCTTGTGTCATGAACAATGGTACTAGACAAATGAATGTAATATACAAAGAACCCGCTAGAGTTAATCGTGACATTACTTTATCTATATACCTTGAAGTTTGTTCGCCTGGTCTAATACCTGGGATGAACGCCCCGCTCTTCTTCAAATTATCTGCTGTTTCGCGTGGGTTAAATACCAACGCTGTATAGAAGAAACAGAAGAAGATAATTGCTGCTGCATAAAGCATTACATACAAAGGTTGTCCTGGCTGTAGAGCCAAGGAAATGTCAGTAAGGAAAGATAAACCTTCATTCTGACCGAACCATTGTGCAAGCGTTCCAGGAAACAAAATTATACTCGAAGCAAAAATAGCTGGAATAACACCGGCCATGTTAAGCTTCAACGGTAAATGCGTGCTTTGAGCTGCAAAAACACGTCGTCCTTGTTGGCGTTTTGCGTAGTTTACCACAATTCTACGCTGACCGCGCTCTACAAATACAACAAAATATGTAACAGCAAAAACTACACCAGCTAATACCAACAATAACAAGCCGTGAAGGTTACCATCGATAACCTGTTCAACTGTTTGTCCGATAGCTGGCGGCATACCAGCAACAATACCTGCAAAAATTAATATTGAGATACCATTACCAATACCGCGTTCGGTAATTTGTTCACCTAACCACATTAAGAACATAGTACCAGTTACTAAACTCACTACAGCAGTAAAGTAAAAACTTAACCCTGGATTATGGACAAGTCCATCAACCATGTTAGGTAAGCCTTTAGCAATACCAATAGCTTGGAAAGTACCTAAGAACAATGTTCCGTAACGGGTATACTGGCTAATTTTGCGTCGTCCTGCATCACCGTCTTTTTTCAATTCGGCAAGTGTAGGATTAACTACAGTTAATAACTGTATGATAATAGAGGCCGAAATATACGGCATAATACCCAACGCAAAAATAGACGCTCGCTCAAGCGCACCACCAGAGAACATGTTAAACATTTCTAAGATGGTACCCTTTTGCGAATCAAACAGCGTAGCAAGTACAGAGGCATCAATACCAGGAATCGGAACAAAAGAGCCTGCGCGGAATACTATAATAGCACCCAACACGAACCATAAACGACTTTTCAATTCTGATAAGCCACCTTGAGATTTATTCGTTTCCAACCCTGGTTTTTTAGCCATTTGTACTATCCTTCGATTTGACCGCCTGCAGCAACAATCGCTTCAACAGCACCTTTCGTAGCTTTAATGCCACGAATTGTAACTGGTCGAGTGATTTCACCAGATAAAACAACTTTAACAAACAGGATGTTTTTAGTAACAAGACCTGCTGCTTTAAGTGTGTTTAGATCTACAACGTCACCTTCAACTTTAGCGATTTCATTCAAACGTACTTCAGCTGTTACCAGTTGCTTACGTGAAGTGAAACCAAATTTTGGTAAACGTTGTTTCAAAGGCATTTGACCGCCTTCGAAGCCAGGACGAATGCCGCCGCCAGAGCGGGACTTTTGACCTTTGTGGCCACGACCACAAGTTTTGCCTAGACCAGAACCGATACCGCGGCCTACACGTTTAGCGCTTGGCTTAGAACCAGCTGCTGGAGATAGAGTATTTAAAAACATTACGCTTCCTCCACTTTAATCATGTAAGCTACTTTATTAACCATACCACGTACACATGCTGTATCTTCCAATACTACACTGTGGTTGATTTTACGAAGGCCTAAACCAACAAGTGTCGCACGGTGTTTAGGTAAACGACCGATTGCACTTTTAGTTTGAGTTACTTTAATTTTAGCCATGGTTTATTACCCCAGAATTTCTTTAACAGGTAGACCACGTTTAGCAGCGATTTGTTCTGGTGATTGCATACCAGTAAGCGCGCCAATTGTAGCTCGTACAACGTTAATTGGGTTAGTAGAACCGTAACATTTAGAAAGTACGTCATGGATACCAACAACTTCTAGTACTGCACGCATTGCACCACCGGCAATGATACCTGTACCAGCTGAAGCTGGACGCATGAATACTTTAGAACCAGAATGACGACCCTTAACTGGATGTTGAAGAGTCACACCATTTAGTTCAATGCTTACGATATTACGCTTCGCTTTTTCCATTGCTTTTTGAATAGCAGCTGGAACTTCACGTGCTTTACCATAACCAAAACCAACGCGACCGTTACCGTCACCCACTACTGTAAGAGCAGTGAAGCTGAAGATACGACCACCTTTAACAACTTTTGAAACACGATTAACTGCAATTAATTTCTCTTGCAGATCACCTGTTTGGTTTTCAACTTTAGACATTTCCTACTCCTGACTAGAACTGAAGGCCAGCTTCACGAGCGGCATCAGCTAATGCTGCAACACGACCGTGATATTGGAAACCTGAACGATCGAAAGCAATTTTAGTAACGCCTTTTTCGATAGCTCGCTCAGCAACCAGTTTCCCGATTACTTTAGCTGCTTCAACGTTACCGCCATAGCTGATCATTTCACGAACTGCTTTTTCTGTTGTTGTAGCAGAAACCAATACTTCCGCATTCGGTGTAATAACCTGTGCATAAGTATGGCTTGGAGTGCGGTTAATCACTAAACGTGTAGCACCCAATTCTTGCATTTTCTTACGTGCGCGAGTTGCGCGACGAAGACGTGCAGATTTCTTATCCATAGTATTACCCTACTTTTTCTTGGCTTCTTTACGACGCACAACTTCATCAGAATAACGAACACCTTTACCTTTATAAGGTTCAGGCGGACGGAATGCACGGATGTCTGCTGCAACTTGACCAACATTTTGTTTGTCAGCGCCATTAATTACAATTTCAGTTTGGCTTGGGCAAACTGCAGTAACACCTTCTGGAAGGTTATATACTACAGGATGTGAGAAACCTAATGTCAGGTTCACATCAGAACCTTTAACATTTGCACGGTAACCAACACCATTTAGTTGAAGAGTTTTAGTAAAACCTTCAGCTACACCTTTAACCATATTGTTAACGTTAGCACGAGCTGTACCAGCTTGAGCCCAAGCATCTTTTACGCCTTCAACAGGACCAAAAGAAACTTTTTCATCAGCGATCGTAAGAACAACAGATGAGTTAACAACAGCAGTTAAAGTGCCTTTAGCGCCTTTAACAGTGATTTCCTGACCATTTAGAGAGATCTCTACGCCTGCAGGGATGGCAACTGGTGCTTTAGCAACACGAGACATATTTAACCCCTTAAGAAACGTAGCAGATGATCTCGCCACCGATGCCAGCTTTACGAGCTGCACGGTCAGACATCATGCCTTTAGAAGTAGAAACGATAGCAACACCTAAGCCACCCATCACTTTAGGAAGATCATTACTTCCTTTGTAGATGCGTAGACCTGGGCGACTAACGCGCTCAATTTTTTCAATTACGCTTTTGCCTTCGAAATACTTCAAAGTCACTTCAAGTTCAGCTTTCACTTCACCTGAAACAGCGTAACCATTAATGTAACCTTCTTCTTGAAGCAAAGCTGCTAGTGCAACTTTTTGCTTAGAACAAGGCATTTTAACTGCAACCTTAGAGGCTGACTGACCGTTACGGATGCGTGTTAGCATATCCGAAATAGGATCTTGCATGCTCATTTTCGTATACTCCCGAAATTAGTGATTTACCAACTAGCCTTTTTAAGACCTGGAACTTCACCACGCATCATGTGCTCACGTAGTTTAATACGGCTTAAACCGAATTTACGTAGGTAGCCATGAGGGCGGCCAGTGATGTTACAGCGATTACGCTGACGACTCTCACTAGAATCACGAGGTAACGATTGCAATTTAAGAACTGCATTCCAACGATCTTCGTCTGAAGTATTCACGCCAGAGATAATTGCTTTTAATTCAGCACGTTTCTCAGCGAATTTATTTACTAGCTTCGCGCGTTTTACGTCGCGCGCTTTCATTGATTGCTTAGCCATGACCCTACCTTACTTACGGAATGGGAAATTAAAGGCAGTCAGCAGAGCATGACCTTCTTCATCAGAATTTGCAGTCGTAGTAATAGTAATGTCCATACCACGAATTTTATCGATTTTATCGTAATCGATTTCTGGGAAGATGATTTGCTCGCGAACACCCATACTGTAGTTACCACGACCATCGAACGATTTAGGGTTCAGGCCACGGAAATCGCGGATACGTGGAATTGAGATGCCGATTAGGCGCTCAAAGAATTCCCACATACGCTCACCACGTAGGGTAACTTTACAACCAATAGGATATCCTTCACGGATCTTAAAGCCAGCAACGGATTTACGAGCTTTAGTAATCAATGGTTTTTGACCAGAAATTGCAGCCATATCAGCAGCAGCATTTTCTAATACTTTTTTATCATTGATTGCTTCGCCCACACCCATATTAAGGGTGATCTTTTCAATCCGAGGGACTTGCATGATAGATTTATAGCCGAACTTAGTTTTAAGTTCAGACGCTACCGTTTCTTTGTAGTATTCATGCAGTTTCGCCACAGTTAACTCCAATTAAACAAGTTCATTAGTAGATTTGAAGAAACGAACTTTTTTGCCGTCTTCAAATCGGAAACCGACACGATCAGCCTTGCTAGTTGCAGGGTTGAATAGTGCCACGTTTGATGCGTCTAAAGCTGCTTCTTTCTCAACAATACCGCCAGCTACGCCCAATTGTGGGTTTGGCTTTTGGTGTTTCTTGATAAGATTAACGCCTTCAACGAATAGTTTACCGTCTGCTCTTACTTCAGTAACTTTGCCTTGTTTACCAGCATCTTTACCTGCAACAACGATAACTTCATCATTTTTTAAAATTTTAGCTGCCATTTTTCGTTCCTTATAGTACTTCTGGTGCCAGAGATACGATTTTCATGAACTGATCAGTACGAAGTTCACGAGTAACTGGGCCAAAGATACGAGTACCGATCGGCGCGCCGTTAGCATTAAGCATAACAGCTGCGTTACGGTCGAAACGGATAGCTGCACCGTCTGTACGACGGATTGCTGACCTAGTACGCACAACCACTGCGTTTAGAACATCACCTTTTTTTACTTTACCGCGAGGAATTGCTTCCTTCACAGTAACTTTGATGATGTCACCAACACGTGCATAGCGGCGGTGCGAACCACCTAGGACCTTGATACACTGAACGCGACGTGCGCCTGAGTTATCGGCTACGTCCAACGTAGACTGCATTTGGATCATTATTAGTGCTCCGCAATTATTCCACTTAGTCCAACATGAACTAAACGGGTCCCCTCTATCTCAAGAGGTGGCGCATTATAACACCACGGCTTTGAAAAAAGCAACGGGAATCGACTAAAAAACAAACGACCCCATAAAAGGAGCCGTTATATATAATGTAGAACTTAGTATAAACTTAAAATTAAGCTTTTACTAATACTTCTACTAATGCCCAAGTTTTAAGCTTAGACACTGGACGAGTTTCACGAATAGACACAACATCATTCAGTTGGCATTCGTTATTCTCATCATGTGCGTGTAGTTTAGTAGTACGCTTGATGAACTTACCGTATAACGGATGTTTCACTTTACGTTCTACAGCAACAACGATAGTTTTATCGCCTTTGTTGCTAACAACACGACCCTGTACAGTACGAATAGTGCTCATATTATACACCCGCCTTTTCGTTCAGGATGGTCTTAACACGCGCGATATCGCGACGTACATTTTTAATTAAATGCGTTTGTGCTAGTTGGCCAGTACTTAACTGCATACGTAAGTTAAATTGCTCACGTAGTAGGTTAAGTAACTCAGCGTTTAGCTCTTCAACATTTTTTTGTTTAAGTTCGCTAGCGTTCATTACATTACCGTCTTAGTTACGAAAGTTGTAGAAATTGGAAGTTTCGCATCAGCTAGGCTGAATGCTTCACGTGCCAATTCTTCAGGAACTCCAGCCATTTCATAAAGGATTTTGCCAGGTTGTACTTGGCAAACCCAATACTCAACGCTACCTTTACCTTTACCTTGACGTACTTCAAGCGGCTTTTGTGTAATCGGTTTGTCTGGGAACACACGGATCCAGATTTGACCTTGACGCTTAACGTGACGAGTCATAGCACGACGTGCTGCTTCGATTTGACGAGCAGTAATTCGACCACGACCAGTAGCTTTAAGACCGAATTCGCCGAAAGTTACGTTTCCGCCTTTTGCAAGACCGCGGTTACGGCCTTTGTGCATTTTGCGGAACTTCATGCGTTTTGGTTGCAACATATCAGAGTCTCCTATTTAGCAGCTTTAGGGCCACGACTGCGACGTTTAGGCTTCGAAGGTGCTTCAACTTCTTGAGTAAGCGGTAGCTTACCTAGAACTTCACCTTTAAAGATCCAAACTTTCACACCGATGATGCCGTAAGTTGTAAGAGCTTCTGCAGTTGAGTAATCGATATCTGCACGAAGTGTATGTAGAGGCACACGGCCTTCACGATACCATTCAGCACGAGCGATTTCTGCGCCGCCTAAACGACCGCTTACTTGAACTTTAATACCCTTAGCACCTAAACGCATTGCATTTTGTACTGCACGCTTCATAGCGCGACGGAACATAACACGACGTTCAAGTTGAGAAGCGATACCTTCAGCTACTAATTTAGCATCTAGTTCAGGCTTACGGATTTCTGCGATATTGATTTGTGCAGAAGTACCAGTCATCTTAGCGATAGCATTACGTAGTTTTTCTACGTCTTCGCCTTTCTTACCGATAACAACACCAGGACGAGCAGTGTGAATAGTCACACGAATGCTTTTCGCTGGACGTTCGATAACGATACGTGAAACAGATGCATTTTTCAGTTTCTTAGTAAGGAACTGACGTACTTCGAAATCACCGTACAAATTGTCGGCGAAGTCTTTAGTATTCGCAAACCAAGTAGAGTTAAACTGCTTGGTGATACCTAGGCGAATACCATTTGGATGAACTTTCTGACCCATTGTTTTCTCCTAGTCTCTTAGCGTGTTGCTACAACAATTGTGATGTGGCTAGTACGCTTCAAGATGCGATCTGCACGACCTTTAGCACGTGGCATGATACGCTTCATAGTAGGACCAGCGTCAACAAACGCTGTAGCTACTACTAGCTCATCAATATCCGCACCTTCGTTGTGTTCAGCGTTTGCGATAGCTGACTCAAGAACTTTTTTAACTTGTACAGCAGCTTTTTTAGTGCTGAAAGTTAAAACTTCAAGAGCCTTTTCCACTGGTAAACCACGGATAAGGTCAATGACCAAACGTGCTTTCTGTGGAGAGCCTGAGGCGAAACGGTGTTTAGCTAATGCTTCCATCTAATTTCTCCTAACGCTTTTTAGCTTTCTTATCTGCAGCATGGCCGCGATAAGTACGAGTCGGTGCGAATTCGCCTAACTTATGACCAATCATTTCGTCAGTAACGAAAACTGGTACATGTTGACGACCATTATGGACAGCGATGGTCAGACCAATCATATTTGGAATGATCATAGAACGACGGGACCAAGTCTTAACTGGTTTTTTTTCCCCGCTTTCCACCGCTTTCTCTACCTTCTTCAGCAAGTGTAGGTCTATGAAAGGACCCTTCTTGAGAGAACGTGGCATGGTGATACCTCTATAAAATTACTTGTTGCGACGACGTACGATAAGTTTATCAGTACGCTTGTTCTTACGAGTTTTGTAACCCTTAGTTGGCATACCCCAAGGTGAAACCGGATGACGGCCACCAGAAGTACGACCTTCACCACCACCGTGCGGGTGATCAACCGGGTTCATTACAACACCACGTACTGTTGGGCGAACACCGCGCCAGCGGCTAGCACCAGCTTTACCAAGTTGGCGAAGCATGTGTTCTGCGTTACCAACTTCACCAATCGTTGCACGACAATCTACTAATACTTTACGCATTTCGCCAGAGCGAAGACGTAGAGTAACGTATGAGTTATCACGAGCAATGATTTGTACGTATGTACCAGCAGAACGTGCAATTTGAGCACCTTTACCTGGCTTCATTTCCACAGCGTGTACAGTTGTACCTACTGGGATGTTACGCATTGGTAATGTGTTACCAGCTTTAATAGCTGCATCAACACCAGAAACGATAATATCACCAGCTTGCATACCTTTAGCAGCTAGAACGTAACGACGTTCACCATCTGCGTAAAGAGCAAGTGCAATGTTAGCAGAACGGTTTGGATCATATTCCAGACGTTCAACTGTTGCAGGGATACCATCTTTATCATTACGTTTTAAGTCAATGATACGGTAATGTTGCTTATGACCGCCGCCGTGATGACGAACAGTAATACGACCGTTATTATTACGGCCACCAGATTTAGATTTTTTCTCTAAAAGTGGAGCATGTGGTTTGCCTTTATGCAAATCCGGGTTCACTACCTTAACAAGGTGGCGACGACCTGGAGAAGTAGGCTTACACTTAACAATAGCCATTATTCAGAATCCCCTTGATTATTCAGCACTGCCGAAATCGATGTCAGCGCCGTCAGCTAGAGTAACGTAAGCTTTTTTGATGTCTGAACGACGGCCAAAACGAGCGCCAGTGCGCTTAGTTTTACCCTTCAGTACCAATGTGCTTACATTTTTAACTTCAACTTCAAAAAGTTTTGCAATAGCTGCTTTAATTTCAGCTTTAGTTGCATCTAGTGCAACCTTGAAAACGATTGTGTTGTTGTTTTCAGCAGACATAGTGCTCTTTTCAGAGATATGTGGCGCTAGGATAACTTTCAATAAACGTTCTTCACTGATCATTTTAAGTTCTCCTCAATCTGCTTAACTGCAGCAGCAGTCATAACAACTTTGTTGAACGCGATTAGGCTAACTGGATCAATACCAGCAACGTCACGAACATCAACTTTGTAAAGGTTACGAGCAGCTAAGAATAAGTTCTCATCAACTTCAGCACCTACGATTAGAACGTCGTTCAAATCAAAGTCTTTCAGTTTAGCAACTAATTCTTTAGTCTTAGGAGTTTCAACAGCGAACTGTTCAACTACAATAAGACGCTCTTGACGTACCAATTCAGAAAGGATGCTTTTGATCGCTCCGCGGTACATCTTAGTGTTAACTTTTTGGCTGTGGTCCTGTGGACGCGCAGCAAAAGTAACACCACCTTTACGCCAGATCGGGCTGCTTGCAGTACCTGCACGAGCACGACCAGTACCTTTTTGACGCCATGGTTTTTTACCACCACCTGCAACGTCAGAACGGTTTTTCTGAGCACGAGTACCTTGACGCGCGCCAGCAGCATACGCTGTAACTACCTGGTGAACCAGAGCTTCATTAAACTCACGTCCGAAGGTAGTTTCTGAAACTTCAAGAGCACCTTGTGCGTCTTTCAATATCAATTCCATTACTAATATCCTCGGATTAAGCTTTAACAGCTGGTTTGATAATTACGTTGCCGTTGATCGCACCTGGAATAGCACCTTTAACAAGTACTAGGTTACGTTCACTATCAACACGTACCACATCAAGAGACATGATCGTTACACGCTCTGCTCCCATGTGACCTGCCATTTTTTTGCCTTTAAACACGCGACCTGGAGTTTGGCATTGGCCAATTGAACCCGGTGCACGGTGAGCAAGAGAGTTACCGTGAGTAGCATCTTGCATAGCAAAGTTCCAACGTTTAATAACGCCTGCGAAACCTTTACCTTTAGATGTACCTGTAACGTCTACTTTAGCCGTTTCAGCAAAGATGTTTACGTTTAGCTCAGCGCCAACTTCAACAGCTTCGCCTTCGCCTGTTTCCAGACGGAATTCCCAAAGGCCACGACCAGCTTCAACTTTAGCTTTAGCGAAATGACCCGCTTCTGGCTTGTTTACTCTGCTAGCTTTTTTCGTGCCAGTGGTCACTTGAAGTGCGCGGTAACCGTCAGTTTCAAGTGTTTTCACTTGAGTAACGCGGTTAGGCTCACATTCAATAACGGATACTGGGATAGAAACGCCATCTTCAGTGAAGATACGTGTCATACCAACTTTACGTCCGATTAGACCGATCATTATAATAACCTCAATATAAATCGTTGTTTTAGAACTGACTAGCCAAGGCTGATTTGAACATCAACACCAGCAGCTAGATCTAAACGCATTAGAGCGTCAACGGTTTTTTCTGTTGGCTCAACGATGTCAACCAGGCGCTTGTGAGTACGAATTTCGTACTGGTCACGCGCATCTTTGTTAACGTGCGGAGAAGTAAGCACTGTGAAACGCTCTTTGCGCGTTGGTAGTGGAATAGGTCCACGTACTTGTGCGCCAGTGCGTTTTGCAGTTTCAACGATTTCCGCTGTAGACTGATCGATAAGACGATGATCGAACGCTTTTAAGCGGATACGGATTCTTTGGTTCTGCATTAGACCAGAGCTCCAATAAAGTTAAACACACACAAAAATTCGACATTCCACATCTATAAAATAGACTGTGAACGCGATATCTTTAACTTGTTGACTCCCCTATCGGGAGTCTTGATGACTGACCACTAATACTTTAACTCAAGGCTAAAATAATAACATAGTGATTCAGTTTCTTGCCTAAGCAAGTGGAACGTATTATACATGACCTCTTGCCATTAGCAAGAAAAAGATCAACATAAAGAAATTAATCATCACATCGATTTTATTCAGTCATAACGCCTTGAATCACCTTAAAGATGCTCATTGCGATTAATCGTTACCGTAATTTGTTTGGGTACTATACAGACAGTATTGATTAAGTTCAAGTTTCTTAATCACAGAATGATAAACAAAAAAAGCACCCACAATCGGGTGCTTAATATAAAGGTACTATAATTTAGTATGCTAGCAGTTAAGAGGCTAATAGTTCTGGTTTAACACTAATACTTTGGTTTACCGCACCTAACTTAAACTCCAGCGCCACTTCATCACAGGCATGCTGGCGTGGACAAATATCACAATCCTTCAACACTTTTTCAGGTAGCATTGATTTGCTGGTTGAGCTAAAGCCAAGTTTCATAAAGAATTCAGGGACGCGTGTTAATACAAACACTTTTTGAATAGCCATCTGTTCTGCTTTACGCAACATGTATTCGACAACAGCTTTGCCCTGCCCACCGCCTTGATAACCCGGTTCAATACCCAATGAACGGATCTCAGCAAGTCCGGTATCATAAACATAAATAGACGCACAACCTGTTATTTGGTGGTGTTTCTCAGTGACAGCAAAGGTACCGACAGCTTTGACTAGGTCAGGACGACTACGTGGTAAGTTCTCACCTATATTTGCCCAGTAATTTACCATACGCTCGATATCATCAAGATCGGTTAACCGTGCAGCACGGATACTAATACCTGAAGTATCACGTTCTTCTAAACGCTTTTCAGCATTGGTTAAAGCAAATTCAACTTGTACCGGTGATACCCCACCCTGTGCTTTACGTTTCGCTAATGTTTCATCAAGGGATAAATGATGATAGACATCATCCTCAATCAATACATCAAACGCTTTAAATTCAGCAAGCGTAAGCGCTTCTAGTGGAACGCCTTTCTGTATTGCAGCAACAACAGCTTCACCAACGATATGGTGTGAATCACGGAATGGTACACCTTTAGCAACAAGATAATCAGCAAGCTCTGTCGCATTTGAATAACCGCCAAGCGCAGCTTCTTTAGTTCGCTCTTCATTGATTTTCATGCCAACTAATGACATTGCAGCCATTTCGAGGCAATCGCTCCAGGTATCAAGCGCATCAAACAAGCCTTCTTTATCTTCTTGCATATCTTTGTTGTATGCCAGTGGCAGCGCTTTTAATGTCATTAGCATCGCACTGAGTGAGCCAAATACACGGCCCGTTTTACCACGGATCAGTTCTAATGCATCCGGATTTTTCTTTTGTGGCATTAATGATGAACCAGATGTCACCGCATCAGCCAGCTCAATAAAGTTAGATTCACCCGAATTATAGAAAATTAAATCTTCAGCTAAACGCGACAAGTGAATCATCGACATACTCGCCGTGCTCATTAGCTCCATCACATGGTCACGATCAGAAACAGAATCAAGACTGTTTAAAGTCGCACTAGCAAAACCCAGAGTGTGAGCTAATTCAGTTCTATCCATTGGGTAGGCAGTACCTGCAAGTGCACCAGAACCTAATGGACAAGTATCTAGACGTTTCAAACAATCTGTTAAACGGCTAAAGTCACGCTCTAACATTTCTACATATGCTAAACACCAATGAGAAAATGTAACAGGTTGTGCACGTTGCAGATGGGTGTAACCCGGTAACACAGTGTGCTGATGTTCACGCGCTAAAGTGACTAATTGCTGCTGGGTTTTATCCAGTTGCATAAGTAGTTGCTCACCCTGCTGTTTACACCACAATTTTAAATCCGTCGCAACTTGGTCATTACGACTACGCCCGGTATGGAGCTTCTTACCTAAGTCACCGACTTTCGCAATAAGCTGCGTTTCCACCCAGCTGTGAATATCTTCAGCATCACTTTGTAAGATCTGCTCTGGATTTTCTAATACCGCTAACTTTAGATCATTCAACGCAGCTTCAATGGCGAGCTGTTCGTCCTGCGTTAAAATACCAACGCCAACGAGCGCTTTAGACCATGCCACTGAACCTGTAATATCTTGCTCAGCTAAACGATAGTCAAACCGCAGTGAATCATTAAATGTTTTGAATTTTGCATCAGCTGCTTGACTGAATCTACCGCCCCATAGTGCCATGGTTACATCCTTATTCTTTCTATCTTTATATTAGAAGTCATCTATTCGAAGTAGAGGGGGTTTTAGCCCCATCTACAGCGTTACTTAGTTGCTAAAGCTTTAATACGGCTAGACAACGAATATAAACGGATGAAACCTTCCGCATGGCTTTGATCATAGACATTATCATCACCAAATGTAGCGAACTCTTCACTATAAAGGCTGTTTGGTGATTTTTTCTGGATTGCTTGTACTGAACCTTTGTACATTTTAACGATGACTTCACCGTTCATTTCTTCTGCTAATGTGCCTGCAGCAGCAAGTAATGATGCACATAAAGGTGTAAACCAACGCCCATCATAAACAAGGTGTGAGAATTCAGCAGCAACAGTTTGCTTCCACTTACGTGTCGTTTTATCTAATACTAGCTCTTCAATACCACGAAGTGCTTCCACCATTACCGTGCCACCTGGCGTTTCGTAACAACCACGAGACTTCATGCCTACTAAACGGTTTTCAACGATATCAACACGACCAACACCATGTACAGCGGCTTTTTCATTAAGATACATCAGCGTTTGGTAAGGAGACATGGCTTCACCATTAACGGCAGTGATCTCGCCTTTAATAACTGATAACGTTAAGAACTCAGGTTCATTCGGTGCATCAATTGGATCTACAGTCATAGTCCAAACTTGCTTGCTAGGTTGGTTCCATGGGTCTTCTAACTCACCACCTTCGTGAGAAATATGCCAAGCATTAGCATCACGGCTGTAAATTTTAGTGGCAGATGCAGCTGTTGGAATGTCACGTTCAGCTAAGTATTCAAGTAGTGATTCACGGCTAGTTAAGTCCCAAATACGCCAAGGTGCTATCACAGTTAGCTCTGGTGCAAGCGCGGCAAAGCAAGATTCAAAACGGATTTGATCATTACCTTTACCAGTACAACCATGGCAAAGTGCATCAGCGCCGACTTTACGAGCGACTTCAACTTGTGCTTTAGCAATGATTGGACGTGCCATTGACGTACCTAGAAGGTAAGTGCCTTCATATACAGCACCTGTTTTAAGCGTTGGGTAAATGTAGTTAGCTACAAGCTCATCTTTTAGGTCAACCACGTAGCACTCAGATGCACCCGAAGCCAATGCTTTAGCTTCAATACCTTCAAGCTCTTCAGCCCCTTGACCTACATCGGCAACAAAGGCCACAATTTCACAATTGTCATAATTCTCTTGTAACCAAGGTAAGATCACTGAAGTATCTAAACCACCAGAATACGCTACTACTACTTTCTTAACTGTTTGTGTCATTTTCATTTTCCTTAATATGTTACTTCAGCAATGTCAGTAAAACTGCATTTTGGGCGTGCATTCTATTTTCGGCTTGGTCAAAGATCAGCGAATGTTCGCCATCCATCACTTCTGATGTGATCTCTAACTCACGATGAGCCGGCTGACAATGCAATACATGTTTGATTCCTGTGCGTATCAATAACTCTTGGTTTATCTGATACGGCATGTACTTTTCTTTTACTTGTGCCAATGGTGTGTCGTCACCCATTGATACCCAAGTATCACCATAAATAACATCATAATCAACTATGTCATCTAGGTTATCTGTTACATTAATTTTACCACCGCTAATTTCAGCAAGTTCAATGGCTTGTTTAACGATTTGCGCGTCTGGACTGCTACCTCTTGGACATACGGCCGTCACTTCAGCACCTAAAATTGCACCGGTTAGCATAAGAGAATGCGTTACGTTATTACCTTCACCAACATATGCTAACTTTACTTTAGAAACATCTTCATAGTGTTCCGAAATTGTTAAGAAATCAGCTAATGCTTGGCAAGGATGGTATAAATCGCATAAAGAGTTAACCACTGGCACGCTGCCATGCTCAACCAAACCCTCTAACGTTTTATGACTCATCACACGTGCAACAATCGCATCAGCCCAACGAGAAATATTTGCCGCGAAGTCTTTTACCGTCTCACGCTCACCAATCGCACCGTTTTGTGAATCCAGATAAACGGCATGACCGCCTAACTTATGAATACCGATATCAAAAGTTACACGTGTTCGTAGTGACTGCTTTTCATAAATGGTGACAATACTTTTACCTGCTAATGCTTGTGAGTATTCCGCCGGGTTGGCTTTCACTGCTTTAGCCAATGCTAATAAGTCAAGGATCTGCTGTTTAGTTAAACCTTTAACTGATAATAAATTTTCCATGATCGAACTCCGTTATCTGATCAATATTAGCTAGAAACTTTCGTTCCCTCTACTTCACCATTTAATAATGCCACCAACCTTTCCGGCACTTTCCAACTCGCAAGTTTAATATCGCGATTTAATGATGCAGCCGCTTTTAACGCTGCTCTCACTTTTACTTCCATCCCACCATTTATCACACCAGCCGTAATCAATTCATCGGCATCATGGCTATTAATTTCAGGAATTAACTGCATATCCGCATCTAAAATGCCTTCGACATCCGATAACATCACCAAATCTGCATTAAGCGTTTCGCAAATAGCAGTAGCTGCTTGGTCAGCATTCACATTTAATAACTGTCCCTGTGCATCAATACCAATCGAACTAATAATTGGTAAAAAACCACCACTGAGTAACGCTGTTAATAATGTTGGGTCACCGGCTTCACATTCACCAACAGCACCAAGTCCTGCTGTTGATTGCGTGACTGTCGAAATACCGCCATCAGCAAGACTTAAACCAACAACGTTAAAGCCAAGTTTTATACCTTGTGCCATTAATACTTTATTTGCAGTGCCAGCTAGTGCCCCCGTGATATAACCAATATCACTCGCCGGTGTAATACGTAAACCGTTTTTCTTTTCACTCACAATGTTCATTTTTGCTAGTAGGTCATCAACAAAGCAACCACCGCCATGAACAAGAATAAGTGGACGTGATACCGTTGATTTATACTCACTCAATGCCGTAAACAATTGTGCTAGCGCCGCTTCATTTTCAAGTAATGCGCCGCCAAGTTTTAATACTAAAGGAGTTGTCATGTTTGTACCCTTATACTAGTGACGTCGTCATTGGAAAACCAAAACGAATATTAATACACTGCATTGCTTGTGCTGCAGCACCTTTTAATAAGTTATCAATCGCTGACACAACAATTAAATCTTGTCCTTGTTGTTGCCATGCTAAATCGCAATAGGCAGTTTTCTCGACTGCTTTAATACTTGGCCAGCCACTTGGTAATAACCGTACCATCGGCTGGTCTTGATAGGCTTCTTGATAAGCAGCCGTTACTTGTTCTGGTGTTACGCCAGCAACCAGTTTGACGTTAATGGTTGCTAATATGCCACGTTTAAAGCTACCTAAGTGCGGCGTGAAAATAACCTCGTGACCTAAGTGCGTACTGATCTCTGGTTGATGACGGTGATTAAACACACCATAAGGGGCATGGCTCACTTCGCAAAAAGCAGAGGCTAATGACGCTTTACGCCCTGCACCACTCACGCCACTCACCGCATTGATAATCGGTTTTTGTTCAGCAGCGATAAGGCCGTGTTGTGCTAATGGTTTAAGTGCTGATAACGACGCCGTTGGATAACACCCAGGAACAGCAATCAAATTTGCTTCAGCGATATCGGCACTCGCCCATTCAGCTAAACCATAAACAGCACTTTTCAATTCTTTATCGAAATTATGTTTAAAGCCGTAATAATTTTCGTAGAAAGCGGGATCGTTAACTCTAAAGGCACCCGATAAATCAAATACCACAGCATCCTGTGCTAAAAATTCAGCAGCAATATCATGGCTGACTTCATGCGCTGTCGCTAACACGACAATATCAACGTCATCACAAATGTTTTTAATATTACTTGTCGCCAATGGTTCAATCGTTTGGTCAACAACACCTAATAAATGACCGTATAATGAAGAAAACGATTTACCGGCATCTAAACTGTGTTCAGAAACAAACAGACCAGCAAGTTCAAGTTCTGGGTGTTTCGTAATGTAATGGGCTAGTTCAGCACCGGTATACCCGGTCGCTCCGACTAAGATTGTTTTTAACATGTTTGACTTCCGTGTTTGCTAAATTGTAAAACGATGGGCAGTTGAGCCCTTTTCGATTGCACTCGCCTAATCAAATTAAGCGACATCAATGCATTTTAAATACTGTCTCGTCGAAACCATGAAAAACGATTCATTATCTAACCCATACGTTGTAAAGTAAGGATGATTAGAGAATAAAACAGATTACATTTTTATGCAACTTTTATGCATAAAAAAACAATCAATCATTACAGGAACGTAATATGCAGCTACCTCAATTCAACGAACTTTATAAATCACTGATCTTAACCCCTTCGATCAGCTCATTAGAAAAAGAGTTAGATATCAGCAACAAACCTGTTATCGACTTACTTGCAGGTTGGTTCAACGAACTTGGCTTTAGCATTAATATCACCAGCGTACCTGAAACTAATGGTAAATTTAATCTAGTCGCAACTTACGGACAAGGTGATGGCGGCTTATTACTGGCTGGTCACACAGATACCGTCCCCTTTGATGATGGTTTATGGACTAAAGATCCGTTCCAATTGACCGAAAAAGACGATAAATGGTATGGCTTAGGGTCTATCGATATGAAGGGGTTTTTCGCCTTTGTATTAGAAGCATGTAAAAATATTGATTTAACAAAACTCGACAAACCTTTGCGCATACTCGCCACCGCAGATGAAGAAACGACAATGGCGGGTGCCAGAGCAATAGCAGCTGCACAAAGTTTTCGCCCTGATTATGCGGTAATTGGTGAACCAACAAACATGGTGCCGGTATTTATGCATAAAGGTCACATGTCAGAAGCAATTAGAATTACCGGACGCAGTGGGCATTCTTCCGATCCAGCCAACGGTATTAATGCCATTGAAATAATGCATCAAGTAACAGGACAGTTATTAACACTACAGCGTAAATTGAAAGAGCAATACGCCTGCGATCATTTTGTTATTCCACAACCGACACTTAACTTTGGCCACGTGCATGGTGGTGATAGCCCGAATCGTATCTGTGGCAGCTGTGAACTACACATAGACATGCGCCCTATTCCTGGCGTCAGTCCAGATGAATTGTTCATGTTACTCAATCAAGCGTTATTACCGATCATGAAACAATGGCCTGGCGCAGTAGATGTTTATCATCTGCATGAGCCTATCCCAGCTTATGCTTGCGATACCGACTCAGCATTAATTAAATTAGCTGAAAAACTAACTGGTGAAAGTGTTATCCCCGTAAATTACTGTACCGAAGCCCCTTTTATTCAACAACTTGGCTGCGATACTATCGTTATGGGTCCAGGTAGCATCAATCAAGCACACCAACCTGATGAATATTTAGATTTAGCCCAAGTGAAACCAACTCAAGCTATTATCAAAAAACTGATTGAACAATCATGTAAAAACTAACTAAGAATTATCGTTTTGTAGTAAAATTACCGTCAATATCACAATTAATCGTATTAACTTCACGATTTTGTTGACGAATGTCTCTAAATATAGTTATTTTACATACATAACGATAATAGTTGTTGCCGTATTACACACTGAATTGAAGGATTATGTATGTCAGATAAATATGCAGCGTTACGAAGTAATGTTGGCTTATTAGGCCAAGTACTCGGGAATACAATCAAGGATCATCTTGGAGAAGAGTTCCTAGATAAGATTGAAACCATTCGTCAACTAGCAAAATCATCACGCGCCGGTAATGATAAAGACCGCGCACAATTACTCACCGTGTTACGTGGCCTCTCAGATGATGAGCTACTACCAGTGGCACGTGCATTTAGCCAATTCCTAAACTTAGCTAACATCGCAGAGCAGTTCCACACAACATCACGTAACTGTGCCGATAATGTTTGTGTACCCGACTCCATTGATGAACTGTTTGCAAAATTAAATAATTCTGAAATCAGTGAAGCTGATGTTCTTTCTGCAGTTAAGAATCTAAATATCGACTTAGTGCTGACTGCGCATCCCACGGAGATCACGCGTCGTACCCTTATCCACAAGCATGGCGCCATCAATAAATGCCTTAGCCAGCTAGAGCTGACTGAATTAAGTAATCAAGAACGCGATGTCTTCATGACACGTATCGAACAATTGGTATCACAAGCTTGGCACACTAACGAAATAAGAACCGTGCGCCCAACACCTGTCGATGAAGCGAAATGGGGTTTTGCCGTTGTAGAAAATTCTTTATGGGATGCAGTACCAAACTTCTTACGCAGCCTTGATAAACGCCTACAAGACCGTTTAGATTATCAATTACCAATTGACGCTTCACCTGTTAAGTTTACCTCTTGGATGGGCGGTGATCGCGATGGCAATCCGTTTGTTACTTCAAAAGTAACCGAAGAAGTACTACTCACTAGCCGCTGGATGGCGATCCACTTGTTCCTTAAAGATGTAAAGCATCTTACCAGTGAACTATCCATGAATGACTGTGATGACACATTACGTGCATTGGTTGGCGAAAGTCATGAACCGTACCGTGTATTACTGAAAAAATTACGCAGTGAATTAACCGAGACACTGACCAGCCTAACGGCACAGTTGAAAGGTGAATACACTGAAAGCCGTGACATCATCACAACGACAGCACAATTACGCCAACCACTATTAGCCTGTTACAACTCGCTAAATTCCCGAGGCATGGCAGTGATTGCCAAAGGCGCGTTACTCGATACCATCCGTCGTGTTGAATGTTTTGGGGTGAGCTTAGTTAAGCTTGATATTCGCCAAGACAGCGATCGTCATACAGATGTGATAGCAGAAGTAACTCGCTATCTTGGTCTGGGCGATTATGCACAGTGGAGCGAGCAAGATAAGCAAGCTTTCTTACTGCAAGAACTCAATAACAAACGCCCATTGCTCCCTATTTGCTGGCAGCCATCTGCAGATGTGAAAGAAGTACTTGATACTTGTCGCACTGTAGCAAAACAAGATCCAGAATCACTGGGTATCTACATCATCTCAATGGCACGTAAAGCTTCTGATGTATTAGCGGTGCAATTATTATTGAAAGAAACGGGCTGTCCATTCCGCCTACCTGTCGCGCCATTATTCGAAACATTAGACGATCTGAATAATGCCGGCACAGTAACAGCAAGCCTATTAGCAATTGATTGGTATAAAAACTACATCAATGGCCATCAGCACATTATGATCGGTTATTCTGATTCAGCGAAAGATGCGGGCGTAATAGCTGCATCTTGGGCGCAATATCGTTCACAAGAAGCCTTAGTTGCTATCTGTGAGCAAGAAGATATTAACCTGACTTTATTCCATGGACGTGGTGGTAGTATCGGTCGTGGTGGCGCTCCTGCACATGCAGCGCTGCTGTCTCAACCTCCTGGTTCACTCAAAGGTGGTTTACGCGTAACAGAGCAAGGTGAAATGATCCGCTTTAAGTTTGGTCTTGCAGACGTCGCAGAGCAAAGCTTAAACCTTTACACCAGTGCAATTCTAGAAGCGAACTTACTGCCGCCGCCAGCACCAGAGCAATCGTGGCGCGATGCTATGGATAAAATGTCAGCGGATTCATGTGAAGAATATCGTTCATATATCCAAGGCCATGAAAAATTTGTACCTTACTTCCGCTCTGCGACACCTGAGCTAGAATTAGGTAAGCTGCCACTCGGTAGCCGCCCAGCAAAACGTAAGCCAAATGGTGGCGTAGAAAGCTTACGCGCAATCCCTTGGATCTTTGCTTGGACACAGAACCGCTTAATGCTACCAGCTTGGTTAGGTTGTACCGCTGCATTCAAAAACATGCTTGATTCAGGTCAACGTGAAACGCTACAAGAAATGCAACAGCAATGGCCTTTCTTCAATACCCGTTTAGAAATGTTTGAAATGGTATTTTTGAAAGCCGATGCCTGGTTAGCAGAATATTATGACCAATGTCTTGTAACAGAAGATTTATGGCATTTAGGTAAGGAGCTGCGTGCAAGTTTAGCACTCGCGACTGAACTCATTGTCGGATTAACCCCAGATGCTAATTTACTTGATGGTCAGCCTTGGAGCCAAACGTCGATTGAATTACGTAATCCGTACACAGATCCCCTGAACATCCTACAAGCAGAGCTATTAAGCCGCGCACGTAGCAGTGAAGAAGTGAATCCTGATATCGAACAAGCCTTAATGGTAAGTATCGCTGGTGTTGCAGCTGGTATGCGTAATACAGGTTAACTTTCAATTTCACTATCAACTAATGAACAGATAATAAAATGCCGACATCATGTCGGCATTTTTGATTCTAATACAGGCTCACAGTAATAAGTACGATGACTATTTTGGACGTACACCCAATGTATGACAAATAGCATACGTTAAATCAGCGCGGTTTAGCGTATAGAAATGGAAGTCTTTCACCCCTTCGCGCGACAGTACTTTTACTTGATCAATGGCAATACTTGCGCCAACCAGGTTACGTGTCGCTTGATCATTGTCTAACCCTTCAAACTGACTGTGCATCCAATTAGGCACTTTTACATTGGTCAGTTTTGAGAACTTACATAAGGTTTTATAATTTGAAACGGGTAAAATTCCCGGCACAATCTCTTTATCAATACCGACAGCCGCACAACGATCACGGAAGCGTAAGAAACTCTCTGTATCAAAGAAGAACTGTGAGATTGCACGGTCGGCACCCGCATCAATTTTATCTTTAAGCGCCAATAAATCCGCTTGCGCATTTTTTGCTTCTGGATGCACTTCAGGATAAGCCGCTACCGAAATATCAAAATCATTCACTTCCTTCAATAAGGCAACTAAGTCAGCCGCATACATATCAGGTTGATTCAAGCCAGGTGGTAAATCACCACGCAGAGCCACAATATTACGAATACCGTTATCCCAGTAGTCTGTTGCGATCTGCTTTAGTTCTTTGCGATTTGCATCGATACAAGTGAGATGTGGTGCCGCGATCAAGCCCGTTTCATGTTTAATTTGTTTGATAATATTATGGGTAAGGTCACGCGTACCAGAATTAGCGCCATAGGTCACAGAGACAAATTTAGGGTCTAGTGCTTTCAGGCGATTAATTGACTCCCATAAAGTGGACGTCATCGCAGGTGAGTTTGGTGGGAAAAATTCAAATGAAACGTTAATGTCACGCCCCAATTCAGAAACACTTTGGTTCAATACTTCAATATTTTGTGCGTTGTGAAAACTCATACTCTTCTTCCCTTAAGATGTTTAGACGTCCATAGCTCTGTACGTCTCAATCATCACAACTTTCCCCCCTAAAGTCAACGCACATAATTCATCTTAAACATGAATTATGTGCGTGTTAGGGTTTAACACTAGGAAATACTGTCGTTAGCGGGCGAATAGCTTACACAATTGGAACAAGTCAGCCTGAATCGCCCCTGCAGTCACTTCTTTACCCGCGCCAGGTCCTTGGATAACTAATGGATTATGACGGTACCAGTGGCTATTAATCGAAAAGATATTGTCACACGGCAGTAAATTAGCAAACGGGTGTGTCGGTTCTAAAAATTCCAAACCAACCTGAGCAACGTCTTTATTGCTAAAGCTGGCCACGTAACGTAAGACTAACCCCTGCTTTTTAGCTTTGTTAAACATGCGTAGTATTTTGTCGTCTAATTCTTCGCAATGCTCTAAAAACTCATCCACTTTAAAATCCATTAGCTCTGCAGTTACTAACGACTCTAATTTAATGTCGCTCAGTTCCATGTCGTAACCGGCTTCACGGCTCAAGATGAGCAATTTGCGTTGCACATCTTTACCCGATAAATCCTCACGAGGATCTGGTTCAGTTAAACCTTGCTGCCAAGCTTGTTCAACTAATTGTGAGAATGCGATTTCACCATTATATTGCTGGAATAACCAAGATAAGGTACCCGAGAAAATACCACTCACCGCAGTAACTTGATCGCCACTGTGTTGCAGCATATCCATCGATGACTGGATTGGTAAGCCCGCGCCAACAGTGGCGTTATATAACCAGTGACTTTCGTTATCACTAAAACTTTGCTTAACGCGATTATAAAACTCGCTGCTCGCCGCGCCGGCAAATTTATTTGCCGAAATAAGATGAAAACCATGTTGGGCAAATTCAGGATAATAATAGCTAATCGCTTCACTCGCCGTAATATCAATCACCACCAACTCGTCAAACGGATGCAAGGCTAAGTTAGATAATAACTGTTCCCAGACAAACGTTTCCGGTTGGAAGTTATCAAGTATCGTCGCTGCATCTAGGCCATTGAAATCGAGTACCCCGCCCTGTGAGCCATATACACCACATAAGTACAACTCGACGTTTTGTTGCTCGGGTACTTTATGCATTTGCTGGGCGAATAACGATAACCAACCAGCACCAATATTACCTTTACCAAATAGCACCACGCCAACACGCTTTGGCTGTTTGAATAGCACAGTGTGTAATTCTTTTAATAACGGCTCGAGTACAACTTTTTGCAATACTGCACAAATACTTAAATGATTATCGCCAGTTTGTACGAAACTGAGATTATGTTCAGAAATTAGCTGATAAAACTGATGGGACTGCAACGCGTTTTCAGTCACACCCGAGCCCACTAACGCCACCATACAAAAGCCACTGCGGGAATCAATAGCACTGATCTGTGGTTGTGCTTGCTGGTAAGCTAGTAATGCAGAAAGTGCAAATTCAACTATCTCAGCCGTATAACCTAAACGCACAACATGTTCGGTTGGACGGCGTTTAATGCAAATTGGCGACAGCTGTTGCAGTGCTAATAAAGCAATCAACTGATTATATTGGGCTTGGTAATCAGCACTTTGTGAAAATTCAATATCGACTAAATACAGGTCATCAATCGAGGTAACAATTTTAGCGCCCTTGCCTTTGGGCAAACGACGGTGGATCTGCGTAGAGCCCTCGCTAGGCGTATAACTACAGCGTAACTGGACATGCTGTTTACTCGCCATTACCGGTTGTAAGGTACGGGCGTGTAATACAGGAGAGCCTAAACGAGCCAATTCAGCCGCTTCATCCAGCGATAATTTAGTTTGTAATTCAGCATCTTTAACGCGGCGTGGGTCTGCACTAAATACCCCGGCAACATCACTCCAAATAGTGGTTTGACTCGCATCAACTAATGCACTTAATAACGTCGCAGAATAATCAGAGCCATTACGTCCTAATGTGACGGTGCGCTGTTGACTATCGCCTGCAATAAAGCCAGTGACGACAACACGATTATTGAGTGTGACTAAACACGCCGCTAATTTTTGACGCGATACGATTTCATCAACAACAGGTTGCGCTGCTAATTCCGTAGTGAAGAACAAACGTGAATCTAAATCATCTGCAGGTAATTGATTTTGAGTCAACAAAGCCGCTAGCAATCGTGCAGACCATACTTCGCCGTGGGCAAGGATTTGATTTTTAGCGTAAACATCAAGGTTAGTTTCTAATAAATGGCTGATAGTATGAATGTCATCTTGCAGCGCAGCGGTGAGCTCTGCACATAATTCATCAATTAATAATTCAGCGATGAGCTTAGCTTGGTATTCACACGTGGCAATAAGTCGTTCAGGCGCAGCTTGATCACCATCTTCCGCGAGCTGTAACAACTCTAACAACTGGTTAGTTGTTTTACCTGCCGCAGAAACAACAATCAGATCTTGAGCCTGGGTATGTTCACTAATAATCGCCGATACGCGACGATAACAAGTGGCATCCGCTAAACTACTGCCACCAAATTTATGAATACTGCGCTTCACTGCGTCCATGCGTTCTCCCGAACTTAATATCGAATTGATGTATGACTAGTACCTCAAAACATACACCATTAAGTCACAATAGGTCAATAGACGTCTAGAGCTCTTTACATACTGATTGCCAACAATCAAATTCAAAGGTAGACTTATTACTTATTCATTAAATAATAATTTACGCAAAGGTCGAAAATGACGAAGTGGAACGGCGAGTATATTAGTCCCTATGCAGAACATGGGAAAAAGAGTGAACAGGTTAAGAAGATCACTGTTTCAATTCCTTTGAAAGTATTAAAAGTTCTGACAGATGAAAGAACTCGCCGTCAGATTAATAATCAACGTCATGCGACTAACAGTGAATTATTATGTGAAGCATTTTTACATGCTTACACTGGTCAGCCGCTACCTGCTGACGAAGATCTAACAAAAGATAAACCAGATAACATCCCTGCAGAAGCGAAAGCGCAAATGTTAGCGTTAGGCATTAATATTGATGATTATCTAGAGCAAGATGACTAATCAGTAAATAAGCGATAAAGAATAGCGAAGCAGTTATAAAAAAGGCACTCCTTTATGCAAGGAGTGCCTTTTTTGATCTCAACAGTCTGCATACGTTATCTCAATGCAGCCCGTGAATAAATTCAAGCCAGAACCTAATCATTAAGCCTAAAGATAGGTTCGAAAGCTGACTTCTAAAGGTGAAGCCCTAAAAACTAAAAGGGGCCGCTCGGCCTTTTTTCTTTTCGGCTTTTTTAGGTTCAGCCACTTTTGCTGTCTGCGTTTGTTTTGCTGCAGGTTTTTTCTTTTTCTTCTTCTCAGGCTGTTCCCAAGTATCCGCGGCAGTGCTTTCAATCACAGGCTTAACAGCTGCAGGTTTTACAACAGGAGTTGGCGTGATAAAGGCAACATCAGCTTCAACATCTGTGCTTGTAGCAGTATCATTAGCAATGAAATCGTCTTCAGTCAGCTCATGTTCAGTCATGTATGCTGCAACAGAATCTGACTCAAGTGCAGCCGGATCAACAAATTCATCTTCAGAAAAATCTTCGCCATCATCAGTCTCTGCATAATCAGCGTCATCATATGATGCTAACTCTTCGGCAGACATAACTTGATACGCTTCACCATCAAAACCGATGATGTCACCAAACATAATTTTTTTACGTTTACGTGTTTCAACTTCACCGTTGACATAAACATAACCGTTAGCAATATGATTCTTTGCTTCACTGCCCGAGGTCACTAGGTTCTCAATTTTTAAAATTTTATATAATTCAATTGGTTCTTCAGAAACAACAACAGGGATGACTTCAATTTCGTATTCTTCAGACATGGAAACCTTAAATGTGGGCAATATAGCGGCTCTTTATACAAGTATAAGCGCAGAAATGCAAACGCCAAGGAAAGACCTTGGCGTTTGTCAGAGCGATCAAATAGAATTATTTGATCGCGTTACCGAGTAAATTTACAGCATGTAATTTTCTGGTAACTCAATACGTGATACACCCGTTTCAACTGCGGCGAGCGCAACCGCACGTGCAACACGTGGTAATAAGCGTGGATCCATTGGCTTAGGAATAATATATTCCTTACCAAATACTAACGACGTAGTGCCAGATGCAGCCAGTACTGATTGCGGTACTTCTTCTTTCGCAATTTCACGAATGGCATGTACAGCTGCCACTTTCATCGCTTCATTGATCACACTAGCACGCGCGTCTAATGCACCACGGAAAATGAACGGAAAGCACAACACGTTATTCACTTGGTTTGGATAATCAGAACGACCCGTTGCCATGATAAGATCTTGACGTGCACCATGTGCTAATTCAGGTTTTATTTCTGGATCAGGGTTTGAACAAGCAAAGATAATTGGGTTATCAGCCATTAATTTCACATCTTCAGCAGACAATACATTAGGACCAGATACGCCAACAAATACATCTGCACCATTAATCGCATCTTGTAGCGTGCGTTTATCAGTGTTGTTAGCAAAACGCTGTTTGTATTCGTTAATATCATCACGACGAGTGTGGATAACACCTTTACGATCTAACATGTAGATTTTTTCACGCTGCGCGCCACATGAAATTAATAATTCCATACAAGCGATTGCCGCTGCGCCAGCCCCCATACAAACAATCACAGCTTCAGCAATGTCTTTACCTTGGATATCGAGCGCATTAATCATGCCAGCTGCTGTTACAATAGCAGTACCGTGTTGATCATCATGAAATACCGGGATCTTACAACGCGCAATCAAGGCTTTTTCAATCTCAAAACACTCTGGTGCTTTAATATCTTCTAAGTTAATGCCGCCGAATGTATCAGCAATATTAGCTACCGTATCGATAAATTCTTCTGTCGTGCGGTGTTTAACTTCAATATCAATTGAATCAATATCAGCAAAGCGTTTAAACAATAGCGCTTTACCTTCCATGACTGGTTTTGACGCTAATGGACCTAAATTACCTAGGCCTAAAATAGCGGTACCGTTAGTGATAACAGCAACTAAGTTACCTTTAGCTGTATATTTATAAGCATCATCAGGATTAGCAGCGATTTCACGCACTGGTTCAGCGACACCTGGGCTATATGCTAGCGAAAGATCATCGGCTGTTTCTGCAGATGTAGTAAGTTGAATAGCAATTTTGCCTGGTTTTGGGTTCGCATGGTAATCCAATGCTTGCTGTCTAAGGTCTGACATACGCAGTATCCTGAATGAAATGAATGCACATAACTCACCGTCTTAGTTCAAGAATAACAAGCAGTGAGAAACAACGTTGGGGAATTAACTAATAATCGAATGTAACGCCAAATATTTAACTTTAATTTAACACAGCTCACTTTTGTTTTACACTGAGCTAAACCGGTTAATAATATTGTTGGCATGATTCTACATTAATTTAAGTTGTTTATTCTACCTTTGCACTGGTACGAAGTGTTTATTTTTATATGTTTTGCTAATTTTAGAAGAAGATTTTTATAGAAATGAAATTAATGAGGTTAAATTTAAGTTTTATAAATGTTTCAAATTATTTTCTAGGTATAAAAAAAGGCACCCTAAGGTACCTTTTTGACTCACTGCAATAAATTGTATAAATACAATTATTATTTTGCAGAAAGAGCGCCAAAACGCTTGTTGAATTTGTCAACACGACCGCCAGTATCAACAGTACGTTGCTTACCAGTGTAGAATGGGTGACAGTTTGAACATACGTCTAGAGTGATATTTTTGCCACGAGTAGAACCCATAGTGAAAACGTTACCGCATGAACATTTAGCTTCAATAGCTGAGTACTCTGGGTGGATACCTTGTTTCATAGAAACCTCAATTTAGGTTATGTCGCCATCTGAAACACTGCCAGACACCACATAAAGTTATAGAATTTTTAGGCTGCGAATAATATAGGATCTTACCCCCTAATATCAATAGCTGATGCATAAATAAACTGCATTTAGAACATTAAATAGAAAATATCAAGACATTACCCAGTTAACCGCCGTAAACTGTTTACTGAAATACCGATTTAAGTCGTAAAAGAGAGTTGAGTTCATGCCCGTTGTCGCCGTTGCCGTTCCAGTACATTTAAGCAGAAGCTTTGATTATATCTATTCAGATGATATTCACATCGAACCAGGTATGCGTATCTGTGTGCCTTTTATGAATAAGCAACTCATTGGCATTGCCCTGGCAACTAAAAACGACAGTGAGTTTCCACTGGCAAAACTCAAGTCCATTATCAATGTACTTGATGAGAATGCTATTTTATCAACAGACATGTTGGCCTTTTTTAATTGGTGCGCCGACTATTACCATTACCCAATAGGTGAAGTCATTGCACAAGCATTGCCGGTTTTATTACGTAAATTAGAATCCGCTAAATTAAACAGTTACACTTTTTGGCAATTAACCGATAACGCTCACCAATTAACAATGCCGGAGTTAAACCGGTTAACCCCTGCGCAGTTACAGACCATCAAATTACTGGCAGAAACAGGGTTAACGCAGTCACATTTAAAATTAGCTAATATAAAATCAACGACCATCAAGGCACTGCAAGATAAAGGCCTAATCAGCCAAGAGTATATTGAGATCCAAGATAACGATGCCCAACATTGGCGTCAAAACTTGGTTGTCAGTGACAATCGCCCCTCACTTAACACCGAACAAGCGATCACGATTGCCGCCATTGATATCAACCATTTTGCCACTTACCTACTCGATGGTGTGACAGGCAGTGGAAAGACTGAAGTTTATTTAAATGTGATCGAAAAAGTATTAAAAACAGGTAAACAAGCGTTAGTCATCGTGCCCGAGATTGGTCTTACGCCACAAACCATTTCACGCTTCAAACGCCGTTTCAATGTACCCATTGTAGCCCTACATTCAGGTCTAAATGACGCAGAACGTCGCGAAGCTTGGTTAGAGGCGCAAGCTGGTGTGGCAGGTATCGTCATTGGTACGCGATCTGCCATTTTTACTCCGATGCATGATTTAGGCGTGATAATTATTGATGAAGAGCATGACGGGTCACTGAAGCAACAAGAAACATTCCGTTATCACGCCCGCGATCTGGCGATTGTCAGAGCGCATCGTAATAATATTGCCGTGGTACTAGGTTCTGCAACACCAGCACTAGAAACCCTGCACAATGCCAAGACAGGTAAATATCGTCACTTGCAGCTGACTCAACGCGCGGGTAATGCCCAGATGCCAATTCATCACCTGATCGATATTAAGAATCAGTCTTTAAACTCAGGGTTGTCGACTGAATTTATCGCGTTAATGGCAACGCACTTAGCAGCGGGAAATCAAGTTCTGCTGTTTCTAAATCGCCGAGGCTATGCGCCCGCGGTCATGTGTCATACCTGTGGTTCAATGGCAGAGTGTCAGCGCTGTAATACTTATTACACTTACCATCAGTCTCGTAATATATTGCACTGTCATCATTGCGATGAACAGTTTCCAAAACCACGTCGCTGCCCAAGCTGCGATTCCAACGAGATCATCACTGCAGGTTTTGGTACCGAGCAACTCGAGGCCATGCTTACCGAACATTTTCCGCAATACCCGATTATCCGTATTGATCGAGATAGTACCAGCCGTAAAGGCAGTTTAGAAAAAGCATTAGAAGCAGTACGCAAACGTGAGTTCCGTATTTTGATTGGCACTCAGATGTTAGCCAAAGGGCATCACTTCCCCGACGTTACTTTAGTTGGCTTGATTGATGTCGATAGCGCCCTGTTCAGCAGCGACTTTCGTGCGCCAGAAAAGCTCGCGCAATTGTTTGTACAAGTATCAGGTCGCGCAGGCCGAGCAGCTAAACAAGGTGAAGTTGCGATTCAAACCCACCACCCTGAACACGAGCTGATCCAAGATTTGATCAATAATGGCTATAGCCACTTTGCTCAAACCGCATTACATGCGCGTTCGATGGCGAGTTTACCGCCTTATAGCTTCCAGGCTTTATTCCGATCAGAAGCACACCAGTTCAGTGAAGCCAACGCTTTTTTAGTCGACATAAAACAACTGGTGCAAGAATATAATCACAACCCACAACTGCTTTGTTTAGGCCCTATGCCTGCACCAATGGAGAAACGCGCAGGAAAGTATCGTTTACAGCTTTTACTGCAAAGCCCGCAACGTCAGCATATCACTCATTTATTACGCCAAATAATGCCCAAAATTGAAGCATTAAAGTCTGCACGTAAAGCCCGTTGGTCGTTAGATGTGGATCCAACTGAAATGTTGTAAGGATATCGGCATTTATCCGTTGATTAGCTAGTCAAATGGCCCTAATCACGCTAAAATGTTGGATCTATTTTTCATCATTGCTAGCGAAGAGAATCCATGAAAGAGCATATTATACAGCTACTCGAGCAAACCGTTACGATCTTAAAAGAACAACAAATCATTCCTGCAGATGCACAACCACGCATCGCAGTAGATCGTACCCGCGACAAGGCTCATGGTGATTTAGCAACGAATTTAGCAATGATGATGGCAAAACCAGCGAAAAAGAATCCGCGTGAGTTAGCCCAGTTAATCATTGATAACCTGCCAGAATCAGACTTAGTTAGTCGTACTGAAATCGCCGGCCCAGGTTTTATCAACATCTTCCTAAACCAAAACTGGTTAGCGCAACAGATTGACATTGCACTTGAAGACGACAATTTATCAGTACAAAAAGCCATAACACCAGACAATGTCGTTGTTGATTTATCATCGCCAAATCTAGCGAAAGAAATGCACGTAGGTCACTTACGTTCATCAATCATTGGTGATTCAGTAGCACGTACACTTGAACTACTTGGCCATAACGTTATTCGTCAAAACCACGTAGGCGATTGGGGTACTCAGTTCGGTATGCTACTAGCGTACATGGAAGAAAAACGTGCTGAAAACGCTGAAATCAGCATGCAGCTTTCTGATCTAGAAGTATTCTACCGTGCAGCAAAAGGCCGTTTTGACGAATCTGAAGATTTTGCCACTCGCGCACGTGAAATGGTTGTAATGCTGCAATCCGGCGATGAAGACTGCAACAAACTATGGCAAGAATTCAATGACGTGTCACTTGCACACTGTCATGAAATCTACAAACGTCTAAACGTAAAATTAACGCGTGAAGACGTGCGTGGTGAAAGTTTCTATAACAGCGACCTACATAACATTGTTGCTGAACTTGAAGCACAAGAATTATTAACAGAATCAAACGGCGCTAAATGCGTATTCTTAGATGAATTCAAGAATAAAGACGGCGACCCGTTACCAGTCATCATCCAAAAAAATGGTGGTGGTTTCCTTTACGCGACAACAGATCTTGCCGCGATGCGCTTCCGTCAACAAAAACTGAATGCAAACCGCATCATGTACTTTGTTGATCAACGCCAAGCTCTGCATTTCCAACAAGTATTCTCTGTCGTTCAAAAAGCAGGTTTCGTCAAACCAGAAACATCACTTGAACACCTTGGTTTTGGTACCATGAATGGTGAAGATGGTCGTCCATTCAAAACCCGTTCAGGCGGCACAGTAAAACTTGTCGATTTACTTATCGAAGCAGAAGAACGCGCTTACACGCTTGTTAAAGCGAAAAACCCGACGCTAACAGAAGAAGAACTAAAACACATCGCACGCGTTGTTGGTATCTCATCGGTTAAATACGCAGATTTATCTAAGAACCGTAGCAGCGATTACATCTTCAACTTCGACTCAATGTTAAGCTTTGAAGGTAATACAGCCCCTTACCTACTTTATGCTTGCACACGTGTTGGCAGTATCTTCAACAAGGTAGATGCTGAAACAGTCGCTAAACTAGCAACTGCAAAAGTACAGTTGAACGAAGATAAAGAGCAAGAGTTAGCTGGTAAATTAATCCAGTTTAACGAGATCGTTCACCAAGTAGCAAAACGCGCGACACCAAACACATTATGTACTTACCTGTTTGAACTGGCTGGCGTGTTCTCTAGTTTCTATGAAGCTTGCCCAATCTTAAGCACAGAAGATGAAGCAATTAAATTAAGCCGTCTTAAACTGGCTAAATTAACAGCTAAAACACTTAAACAGGGTCTAGATTTACTGGGCATTGAAACATTGGAACGTATGTAAATTATGGCTCGTAAGGATTACGCGGGGCACGCCCCGAAGCCGAGAACAAAGCGGGGAGCTAAAAAGGCACCTCCGGCGAAAAAGAAACGCCCAGTGTTGGCAATCTTAGTGTTTTTATTGCTTGCTGTTGGCCTTGGCTATTTTTTAGCGCAAGTCAGTGGCACCGCAGAAGAAACGCAGCCAGAGCCTGTTAAAAAAGCACAACCGAAAAAGCTAACGGTAAAACCATTACCCGAAAAGCCAAAGGAAGTGTGGCAGTATCCACAAGACTTACAAGATAAAGAAGTCATTGTCGAAATACCGCCACAACAAGACACGGGTATTCGTTATCAAATGCAATGTGGTTCATTCCGTCAACAATCACAAGCAGAGGCGATGAAAGCAACGATAGCCTTCCAAGGTTATACAGCTAACGTTCGCCATACTGGTAATTGGTATCGTGTCGTTTTAGGTCCTTACGAGCGTAAACGAACAGCAGAAAAAGAACGCCACCAAATTAAACGCGCAGGCGTCACAACTTGTGAAATTTGGCAGTGGAAACCTTGAAAAACTAAATAAATATACCCACCTTAGTTGGTATATTGTAATGAAACGCTTCATATCATATGAGGCGTTTTTTTTACCTAGCATAATGTAGTACCACTCATTTCGACCCAGTGGCACTCGAATTTATTAGAATGGAGTTTATCGTGACTACTATTGTATCTGTACGCCGTGAAGGCAAAGTCGTAATGGCCGGAGACGGACAAGTTTCTCTTGGCAACACGGTAATGAAAGGCAACGCAAGAAAAGTACGCCGTTTATACAATGGCCAAGTTATCGCTGGTTTTGCCGGTGGCACCGCTGACGCATTTACCCTTATTGAACGTTTTGAAGCAAAATTACAAGCTCACCAAGGTAACCTAGAGCGTGCGGCTGTAGAGCTTGCGAAAGATTGGCGTTCCGATAAAGTGCTACGTAATCTAGAAGCCTTATTGGCTGTAGCAGATAAAAACAGTTCGTTTATCATCACCGGTAATGGCGATGTAGTGCAACCTGAAAATGACCTTATCGCTATCGGTTCTGGTGGTAATTTCGCTCAGGCATCAGCCATGGCATTATTAGAAAATACCGAGCTAGACGCTGAAGAAATCGCTAAAAAATCCCTGACTATTGCAGGTAATATCTGTGTATTCACCAACGGTTTCCAAACAGTTGAAACTATCGATTACTAAATTTTACCGAATTAAAGGACGCTTATTATGTCTTCAATGACACCAAGAGAAATCGTTTCTGAATTAGACCGCCATATTATCGGTCAACAAAATGCCAAACGCGCAGTGGCAATCGCCCTACGTAACCGCTGGCGCCGCATGCAGCTAGACCAAGAACTTCGTCAAGAAGTATCACCAAAAAATATTTTGATGATCGGTCCAACGGGTGTCGGTAAAACGGAGATAGCACGTCGTTTAGCCAAATTAGCTAACGCCCCATTTATCAAAGTTGAAGCAACTAAATTTACTGAAATTGGTTATGTAGGTAAAGAAGTCGAGCAAATCATCAAAGATTTAACCGATGTTGCAGTAAAACTGACTCGTGAACAAGAAATGAAGAAATACCACGTTCGTGCTGAAGAAAATGCAGAAGATCGTGTACTTGATGCCCTACTTCCTAACCCACGTAACAACTGGGGCGAAGAAGAAAAAGCCAGTAATGACAATACACGTCAAATCTTCCGTAAAAAATTACGCGAAGGTAAATTAGCTGATAAAGAGATTGATATCGAACTTGCTGCACCGCAAGTAGGCGTAGAAATAATGGCGCCTCCTGGTATGGAAGAAATGACCAATCAATTACAAGGCATGTTCCAAAACCTATCTGGCGGCTCTACAACTAAAGCCCGTAAGATGAAAGTCAAAGATGCATTAAAACAGCTTGTTGAAGACGAAGCTGCAAAACTGGTTAACCCTGAAGAATTAAAAGAAAAAGCGATTTTCGCAGTCGAAAACAACGGCATCGTCTTCCTCGATGAAATTGATAAGATCTGTAAGCGCAGCGATTCAACTGGCGGTGACGTATCACGCGAAGGCGTGCAGCGTGATTTGCTACCGCTTATCGAAGGCTCAACGGTAACAACTAAACACGGTATGGTGAAAACAGACCACATCTTATTCATCGCATCAGGTGCTTTCCAAGTTGCAAAACCGTCTGACCTGATCCCTGAACTACAAGGTCGTTTACCAATTCGCGTTGAATTAGATGCGCTAAGATCAGAAGATTTTGTCCGTATTCTTACAGAACCAAAAGCGTCACTAACAGAACAATACGTTGCGATGCTGAAAACGGAAGGCGTGAACGTCGACTTTACTCAAGCTGGTATCGATGCCATTGCCAATGCCGCTTGGAACGTTAACGAAAAAACTGAAAACATCGGTGCTCGTCGTTTACACACAGTAATGGAACGCTTAATGGAAGAAATTTCATTCGATGCATCAGAAAAGGATGGTGAAAACCTACTTGTTGACGGTGATTACGTTGGTAAATACCTCAATGAATTAGTGGAAGATGAAGATCTAAGCCGCTACATTCTTTAATTTACCCATAACTCAATGCGGTAAATTAAAAATAACAAAAAGGCGCTTATCATAAGCGCCTTTTTTAGTTGCACGTTAAGGTATTAGCGCCTTTGCAACAAGGTACTGTAAGTTGTCTCTATCGGTTTTAGCTTTTCTGTAATTTGACACCAGTGGCAACGAGTTCGTCGTAGTGAGTTAAGTTTTTTCTTGAGTCGAGTACGTTTCATTGGCAACCCCTTTGATTGTCGAGATATAGTGTCAAAAATTTCCGATTATCAATGAAACAAGACTAGTTTAGCTTTCGATAATCGCCAACTTAAATGAGTACTCATTCGCTATTTTTAACGCTACTTAGCCTCTGTTCACAATAAAATAAGCGATAAGTACTGCAATCGCACGGTTATTTTTTGATGCTAAACATATTTACAGCTAGTTAAGTCACCATTTTATTCATTAAATTATGGTAGTCTAGTGATAGATGTTCACCAATAAAATTAACAAGAAGCTCCTGCAACCATGTCCAGCAAATACCCATGTGTCGAATTTGATAATCCATATAATTTAACGACTGAATCACAACTCGCAGATAGATATCATGATGAAATAGCACAATTTTGGGATGCAACAATTATCGAAAACACGCTGCAAGGTGTTGATAATGTAACGCTACGTTATGCATCAGCAGTGACCAATGCAACCGGTCCAGCGATAGTATTGTTAGGGGGGCGCTCAGAGTCTTATCAGAAGTTTCGCGAACTCATTTATGACCTTTGCCAGCAAGGCTACTCGGTATATTGCTTAGATCATCGTGGCCAAGGTATGTCAGATAGATTATTAAAAAATCTACATAAAGGCCATGTAGAACATTTTCGTGATTACGTCACCGATTTAAAATTATTTATCGATAAAGTCATTAGCCCTACCCAACACAGTAAGCAGTATTTATTGTGTCATTCGATGGGAGGCGCAATTGGCAGTTTATACTTGCAAAGCTACCACCATGACTTTGATGCTGCAGTACTTGCATCCCCTATGTTTGGGATTAATTTCGGCCAAATACCACGCCCTATTGCGAATGTTTATAGCCGTGCGATGCAGGTAGTGAACAAGATCATCCATACCGAATCATTTTATGCTCCCGGTAAAGGGGATTTTGTCCATTCACCGTTTGAAAATAACCAACTAACGCATAGCCCACTGCGTTTTGATATTTTCCGTCGTAGCTATGGTTTTTATCCACAAACGCAATTAGGTGGTCCAACAATTAACTGGCTGCAACAAAGTATTAAAGCCTGTCGCCGCGCAATCCAATACGCTGGAGATATCAAAACCCCCACGTTAGTCTTGCAAGCAGGTGGCGATGAAGTTGTACTTGCCGAAGCACAGCAACAATTTTGCCGCGCATTAAGCCATGAACATAATCAGCATCAACCCGCTGAGCCTGTTTTAATCCCTGGCGCTGCACATGAATTATTCTTAGAAACGGATATTTTTAGGATCCCAGCACTCACAGTGGCATTGAATTACTTTGCCAAATATTGAGTACATACTACGGACAGTTTCACGACAAGCACTACGCTAGATACACGCAGTAAATATTGAGGTTAAGATGTATAAAGTTATCGTTTCTGATTTAGATGGTACGTTACTGACACCTGCACATATTGTCTCAGAACAGACCAAAGTAACCATTCACAAGTTACTTAAACAGGGTAAAAAATTCATCATTGCTACCGGTCGACATAACGTCGATGTTGAAGCAATTAGAAAAACGATTGATGCTGAAGTTTATCTCATCACCTCAAACGGAGCTCGAGTTCACAACAATAAAGGTGACTTGATCTACAGTAAAAATGTGCCTATTGAGATCGCACAAACGATCACAGAGATTGTGTTACCTGAGACAATTCAAACCAATATTTACCGTGATAACGAATGGTTTGTCGACAAGCCAAACCCTGAGATCCTCAGCTTTAGTCAAGACTCTACATTTAGCTATCAAGTGACTGATCTCACCACATTAGAAAAAGCAGGTATCGCCAAATTCTTTTTCTGTGGTCCACACGAAGATCTCGTTATCTTAGCTGCACAAATTAACGCACAGCACAGCGCCCAACTTAATGTGTCATTCTCATTACCAGAATGCCTAGAAGTCATGGACATTAATGTCAACAAGGCTCTCGCATTGACTGAAGTACTCAAAATTAAAGGCTTCACAATGGCAGAAACTATCGCATTTGGTGATGGTATGAATGATATCGAAATGCTGCAAGCGGTTGATAAAGGGTTAATAATGGGAAATGCTTCAGACATGCTTAAAGCAGCGCTTCCCCATTTTGAAATGATCGGCAGTTCAGCTGAAGATGGCGTTGCCCACTATATAGAAAAAAATATATTGTAGTTACTCAAGAGCAAACGCATAATAATGAATTAGTTACTCGAAAAGGATTTCGCGGTAACTAATTCACAACGTTTCAATCTCTCTCGATATCAAGGATGAATTATGCTTCGAGTTATGACCTATTTCTGCCTCTTTCTAATCACAGGTTGTGCTCAACAACAGCACCAACCAATCGTCAGTGACAGTCCTTATTCTATCGCTAGTAGTAAACAACTACCCGATACGACGCTTGTCATTAAATCATCAACACCAGATGTAAATACACGAGAAAATATCTCTATCGTGCCAGCGAAATATTACAATTTCAGCGGCATAGTGACGATAACACCGCAGCAACGCACTATGCGTTTATGCCACTCAGATAAAATATTCAACCTGCGACTTAATGAGCATCTCCTCACTCAAATCAAACGCTTAGATCAGCCAACCGCCTATATTGAATTTGAAGGTCAAATAAACCAATCACTCAACCCACTTCATCAGCGTGCAATTACCAGTGTTGAAGAGCTACATTATTTGTCCGGCCAGAAAAAGGCGAGCTGTAGACCGCAGAGTACGCTGCCAAAATTTGAGATAAGCGGTTCACAACCAGATTGGACAGGGTATGCTCAAGAGAACCAGTTTACATTCATAATCAAAGATTTAAATAGTAAATGGGCCATTAAAAGAAGTGTTATTATCAAAGGTTTACGCGCATTCGTTGAAACCGAAAATAGCGAAGGTGAACAACTAGAGCTGTCTTTCACTGGCAGCGGTTGTATCGATAGCAGTAATAATTATTGGCAGTATGAAACCAAGCTATATTTAAAGGGCAAACAAATAACAGGCTGTGGTAAATACCCAAATCAGCATGATGATACACAGGCTTGGTTAGGTAATTATCGTTACAAAAATAACAATCTCACCATTGAATTAGAACTTGGTAAATATCAACAAGCCAATGTGAAATACCAATATAGCAATGGCAAAGTACAGACAAGTAGCGGATTCTGGCACCTCTATGGTTCATCAGGGTTAAAATTATTGCTCACCCAACATCAAGATAATAAAGCCAACGTTATCTATCACTTCCGACGTGATGGCGTCAGACTGCAAGCAAGCCAACAATGGCGAAATAATCAGAAATATAGTTTTAATGGCGCACTATTAACGCTCGATAGGATGACCGATGAGGTTGAAGCAGAATCATTTAGCAGCGCTAACCTTAATACGCTAACGCAAGTATTTCAGGCTCAAGACGTCATATCCCCGACAACAAGTACACTTGCAATCAACAATGCCATCAAGCGCTATTTTGCCATGCATAAAACCAATACAGACAATACCAAATATTGGTTTAGTGAATATGACTTAAATGGTAACGGCCGCCAAGATTTGCTCGTCATGCTCGACTGGTGTGAAGGAGACGGCTGTGTATTATTAATCTTTGAAAATGACTTAAATCGATATAAATTTATTAGCCGTATAGCACAAGTACAAGCACCACTACAGATAAGTAAAACGCAACAACACCAATGGCAAAGTTTATTGGTAAAAAACAAGCAGCAATGGCTACAGCTCGATTTTGATGGTATTAGCTATCCCACATTGGAAAAAGCCAAACAATTAGCAGCGGAGACGAACTTTACTCAGGTTAAATTATTCACCACGGCGTTAACCCAAAGTAATGCCATCGCAATAGAATAAATACGAGCATCGTGCAGTTCGTTTAACTAGATCGATAGATAAATGGATACCAAAAACGGAAAATACTGCAGCTAATTTATCTCTACAGCCTCATTTCCGTTTTGCTCGTGAAGGTTATTTTATTATCAATCTTTTAAGTTAGACAAACTGACCACAGCTCCAGCCAGAAGACCAAGCCCACTGGAAGTTATATCCGCCTAACCAACCACTTACATCCATCACCTCACCAATAAAGTATAGACCTGGGGCTTTTTTCGCTTCCATCGTTTTCGATGATAACTCGTTAGTATCAACACCACCGAGCGTCACCTCTGCGGTACGATAGCCTTCCGTACCGTTCGGTTTGACTTGCCAGTTATGTAACAACGTTGAGATATCATTAAGATCTTTATGCTGTAATTGCTTAAGTGTGCACTCAGGTAATAATTCATCAGCGTAAAATATCTCAACTAAACGTTTTGGTAATACACGTGCTAACGCTGTTTTCAGCGCTTGGTTGGGACTCGATGCGGTCATAGCAGCTAATGTTTCAGTTATCTCGGAATCAGGTAATAAATTGATACTAACCGCTTCACCAGGGTTCCAATAAGATGACACCTGCAATACTGACGGACCAGAAAGGCCACGATGGGTAAACAACAACGCTTCTTTAAAACTCACACCTGATTCAGTGGTAATACGCGCCGGTAAACTCACGCCTGATAGATCAGCATATTTGTCTTTATCATGTTGCTGCAATGTAAAAGGAACCAAGCCCGCTTTAGTGGCATTGACTTGCAAGCCAAACTGCTCTGCGATCTTATAACCATAAGGTGTAGCACCAAGCTTTGGCATAGATAGACCACCAGTAGCAACGACTAGTGATGCACAATTCAACGCACCTTGGCTGGTTTGTAAATGATAACGACCATCATCGGCTTTTTCAATAGACAGGATTTCAGTACGTAATTGGATCTTCACTCCGGCCCAATCACATTCCGTATGTAGCATATCAACAATATCTTTTGCTGAATCATCACAGAATAATTGGCCATGCTCACGTTCATGATAAGCAATTCCATGACGCTCAACCAGATCAATAAAGTTCCAAGCGGTATAACGGCTTAATGCAGATTTAACAAAGTGCGGATTAGAACAAATGAATGCACTTGTCGAAAGATCATTATTAGTAAAATTACAACGTCCACCGCCACTAATAAGAACTTTACGACCCGCTTTCTTGGCATTATCGAGAACCAATACAGAGCGACCTCGGTAACCAGCACTTGCTGCACACATTAATCCAGCTGCACCAGCACCAATTACAATCACATCACAACTTTGGCTCATCAAAGACCTCTTATTTAATAGCAGAAATAAACTACAATACAAAAATGGAGCCGCAGAATAGCATTAATTATCCAGATACCCAAACGACTTCACCGCGTATACCAACAGATTTATTATGCCTTGTTAATACGCTCTTCCACTTCAGGCTCTAAATAAGCCATTTCATTCAAATCTGCAGCCCAATCATGTTTTTCAGCAAGAACTCGCAACATACGGATCGCTGTAACTTGTACAATAGCAACTTCAGACCACATTGATTTATTTAAGCAACGCCAATGGTCAGCATCAATACGCTTAGGGTTATTAAGCTGTTCACTGCAAGTATCACAGATGAGAATACAATCATCAAAATCAGGGGTTGTCGGTACTGGCGCAACTTCGAAAATATTCAGTTTTACGCCTGATGCATCGCATGTCTCACAGTGCGAACGCGCACGTCGAGCTAGATTTTTACCGAATGCACTTAATTCATCTTTTCTATGTTGATGTTTGTCTAAGCCTTTAGCCATGATGTTCAATTCCTATATATTTAAACTGTGTTGAAAATACGTTTATTTGCCGTGAATAGCAAACCCTAGCGGTAATTAAAAAGACGATAAAATATCACCGGTTTAAATACTTCATTGATGACAACGCGATTGCTATAATCGTTGAAAATGGATAGCACTTTAGTAAAGGAATAACTAATGATCCCAACAAATAAACCTCACAACCCTAACTTTTCATCAGGACCTTGTAGTAAACGTCCTGGTTATGAGCTAACGCAACTCGACATTACCACACTTGGTCGTTCACACCGATCTGACATAGGTAAAGCAGCACTACAGCAAGCCATTGAACAAACAAAATATTTGTTAAAGATCCCTTCTGATTACAAGGTCGGTATCGTACCAGCTTCAGATACAGGTGCGATGGAGATGATGTTGTGGTCGCTGCTCGGTGAAAGACCCGTCGATGTTTGCTACTGGGAATCATTTGGTAAAGGTTGGTTCAGTGATATTAAAAATCAACTACAGCTTAGTGACGTTAATCCATTAACAGCAGATTATGGTCAATTACCTGATCTGTCTCTCACGAATCCAGATCATGATATCGTTTTTACCTGGAATGGCACCACATCAGGTGTAAAGGTGGAAAACGCTGACTGGATAAGCGCGCAGCGTTCTGGTTTAACTGTCTGTGATGCAACATCTGCTATGTTTGCTATGCCAATGGATTGGGATAAGCTAGATGTAACAACCTTTAGCTGGCAAAAAGTATTAGGTGGAGAAGGTGCTCATGGCATGATTATCCTCAGTCCTGCTGCAGTGGCACGTTTAGAATCATATACACCGCCTTGGCCACTACCGAAAATTTTCCGGTTAACACAAAATGGTAAGTTAATTGATGGCATCTTTACTGGCGCAACGATCAATACCCCATCGATGTTATGCGTCGCAGATTATTTAGATGCGTTAGATTGGATAACTGAAATTGGTGGCGTTGAAGCGGCAATTGCTCGTTCTGAGAATAACTTAGCAATCTTAAGCAATTTTGTTAGCCAACATGACTGGATTGATTTCCTTGCGGATAAAATTGAATATCGCTCTAATACCAGCGTATGTTTACGTTTATCATTGAATGACAAGCAATTGAAAATGTTTGGTAAGTTACTCGCTGAGCAGCAAGTCGCCTATGACATCAATTCATATAAAGACGCCCCATCAGGCTTACGTATATGGTGCGGTGCAACTGTTGAGGCAGCCAATGTTGAATTACTATTACCTTGGCTTTTATGGGCCTATAAGAGTGTAAAAGAGCACGCTTAATCATTGTAAGCCTATATAATCACGATAAGGTTAAACAATAAAACCAGCCGCAGGCTGGTTTTTTATTGTCTGGCATCGTAACTCATCATTATATTCGATGCACTGACTTCTTAACTCGATACAGTCGTTATCTGAACTCATAAATTTTAGACACAAAAAAGCCGATATCATCTCTGATATCGGCTCTCTCTAATTTGGCGCTTGGCGATGCCCTACTCTCACATGGGGAAACCCCACACTACCATCGGCG
>NZ_BLRL01000023.1 GCF_015082335.1 Moritella sp. F3
TGTAAATAAGCTTAAATTTAAATTTAAGCTTATTTACATAGAAGGTAATATAAATCAAATGTTTAAATAATTATTTCGATACTATGGGTTAATTATATTTTTAATAAACTTGTCATTAACAACTACTTACTTTTAAATTGCGATAATCTAGTTAAATAGTTTGCTTAGCATTCTAAATGCAGTTAATTAAACTTTTGATCACATTTTTTGATATTTATTGCAGTATTTGTTACAGATTTATTGAACTTTTTTGTAATCGCGATACACTCGCGCCATAAAAATCGCGCTGGCTCATACAGAGCTGTGCACCATAAAATGGAAGTAATGATGAAAAACATTAAAAACGCAGCATTAGCTGCAACAACTCTTGCTGCTCTTTCTGGTAACGCATTTGCTGCTGATTACTCTGATGACATTCACAAGAATGATTACCAATGGTCACAGTTTAACTTAATGTATGCAGTAGACGAAAAACCGCAAAACCCAGCATCAGGTAACAAGCATAACTATCTTGAATTAGAGTTTGGTGGTCGTTCTGGTGTTGTTGATCTATACGGTTATGTTGACGTATTTAATCTTACAAGCGATCACGGTAGTGATTCAGATAAATCTGGCGATGCTAGTAAGATGTTCATGAAGCTTGCACCACGTTTCTCTCTTGACGGCATGACGGGTAAAGATCTTTCATTTGGTCCTGTTCAAGAAGTATATGTAGCGACATTATTTAACTGGGGCGGCGGTTCTGCAAACGCTAACTTTGGCGATGGTGATGTGAACAACGCTTTCTTTGGTCTGGGTTCTGACGTAATGGTACCTTGGTTAGGTAAAGTGGGTATGAATCTTTATGGTTTATACGAAATTAACAATAAAGACTGGAACGGTTACCAGTTTTCGATGAACTGGTTTAAACCGGTTGTTAACTTTGATAACGGTAGCTTCATTTCTTATCAAGGTTACATTGATTACCAATTTGGTTTAGAGGATCGTTCAGATTCATTCGCTAGTACAGTAAGTAACGGCGGCGCTATGTACAATGGTATTTATTGGCATTCAGAGCGCTACTCTGTAGGCTATGGCCTAAAAGTATATAACAATATTTACGGTGTGAAAAACCAAACGGGTTCTCTTAATTTAGAATCTTCTGGTTTCGGTCATTATTTCGCTGCAACTTACAAATTCTAAGAACCTAATCTTAGAATAAGTTTGTGGAGTCACGTCTCGCGTGGCTCCTGATTTTCTTCAAGTTATACCTGCCTTTATAAACATCCCATCGATATCTCAAATTAGTCTTATTCTCAACATACTCTATTTATATAGAACGCTCTCTCTTTGAGCTTAATAACGTTAAGCCATTAATCGCCTTACATCGTATGTATATTCTGCTATGTGCGCAATAAACTGAATTTGAGGCATGCCAAAGAGCCAGTGATTATCTAGCTCTATTGCAGGTTTGAAATTTAGAGGTCTAAATGACAGGTATTAAGCGTGCTGTGGCGTGGTTTTAAAACTAACGAACAAGGCTGTTAATTGCGTCATGCTGTAGCCGAGTAGGCCGCCGATGAGTAGCGGTGGAATAATGGCATATACATCGCCAGCCATGGCAAAGGTTATACAACAGCCAATAAAAGCACCTGGAATAAAAGCCAGTTTACTGTAGCTAGCTTGTAAGCACATCGCACTGGTGACAATACCAGTGAGCAGATAACCTAATAGCGGTGTATCAAGCCAGCCACTGCCAGAGATTGCCAGCCAAGCCCAAAATACACCGGATAAATTAGTAAACCAAGTCATTAACACGCCGTTAAATCCAGCCTTCGGTTGCGCGAAGAAAGTACTGCAACTTAAAAATCCTATCCAAGTGACTAAATGAAATGTATCGGCGGTACCACACCATAGGGCTGCAAGTAGGCCTGCGGAAAGCGCGACTTGATAACGATCTTTCATATTTTAACTCTATTATATACAAATAATATTAGAGGCTAAATTACCGCATAACCAAGAATAAAAACATGAAGCTAGTCGTAAATTCGACATTAAAGACTACCCAGTTATAAATACTCGGTGTGTTACCTCCCTTTTATTTTAGGTAAGCTTAGAGCGGTGAAGTTTAAAATTTAACCGTTTTGTCGTGAAGTGCAGATGAGTTCATGATTGTTATCATTTTATTTTCGACTGATTTCCATAGCGCCTATTACTTTCGATATAAGCGATTTTCTTCGTAAAAATAACCTCTCGATTTCAAATGAAAGAAATTAGCTTAGTTCTTAGATCCAACTCGCATTTTTATACTTAGAGACTAGAATTATCCTTATTTTTGGCTATATTCAACCCATCGAAACGTTTGCGCAAACGTTTCGATGGCGTTAACATGAACCATATTAAAGACTCAGATTTAGTTATTTTCACCTTGTAAGGCGTGACCCATGAAGAAAAATGCACTTATCAACGCAGACTTATCTTACTTAGTTGCAACGCTAGGCCATACCAACGAGATCACCATTTGTGATGCTGGTTTACCGGTTCCGGCGTCAACGCAGCGTATCGACCTTGCGCTTATTCCTGGTGTACCGACATTTATCGCGACAGTGACAGCAATACTGGGTGAGATGCAAATTGAAGGCATCGTATTAGCAGAAGAGTTTGCTGCGGTCAGCCCTGAACTGCATAGCGCTTTACTTGATGTGATAGCCAATGAAGAGCAGCTAACCAATAAAAAAATCGGAATCACCTATATTAGTCACGAAGCATTTAAACAACGAACAGAGCAGAGCAAAGCAGTGGTGCGCACTGGTGAGTGTACGCCTTATGCCAATGTGATATTTCAATCTGGCGTGGTGTTTTAGTCTCGCAGTTGCAATTTGACACAGCATTGATTAACCAAAACGTATTAACAGCCATTTATGCGGAATAAAGTAGGAACTGACATGACGCAAGCAATTTTAAAACTCAGTGGTATCGAAAAATCATTTCCGGGTGTGAAAGCATTGGATAATGCCTGTTTGAATGTATACCCAGGTAAAGTTATGGCATTGCTGGGCGAAAATGGTGCCGGTAAATCGACGTTGATGAAGGTACTTACAGGTATCTATCACATGGATAAAGGGTCTATCAACTATCAAGGTAGTGATGTGACATTTGACGGACCACGTCATTCCCAAGAAGTCGGTATCAGTATCATTCATCAAGAACTAAACTTGATCCCTGAGTTAACTATTGCTGAAAACATCTTTTTAGGTCGTGAAAAAACTAATGTGTTTGGTGGCATCAAGTGGTCTGAAATGTATCGCGATGCGGATGCATTATTACAACGTTTAAATGTAAAGCACAGCTCGCGCCAATTACTCGGAGAGCTGAGTTTAGGTGAACAACAAATGGTGGAGATCGCCAAAGCGTTGTCATTTAAATCACAAGTGATTGTGATGGATGAACCGACCGATGCATTAACAGACAGCGAAACGAAATCATTATTTAAGGTGATTAACGAACTGCGTAATGAAGGTTGCGGCATTGTTTATATCTCGCACCGTTTAAAAGAAATTTTTGAGATCTGTGATGACATTACGGTATTACGTGACGGTAAATTTATTGCTGAAATAGCCGTGTCCGATATTGATGAAGATGGCTTAATTGAAAAAATGGTTGGCCGCCGTCTTGATGAAATTTATCCTCGTATCGATGCTAAACACGGCACGTTATGTTTGGAAGTTGAAAACATTGTTGCACCGGGTGTGCGTGATGTCAGTTTCACGTTAGACCATGGTGAAATATTAGGAATATCAGGGCTAATGGGCGCTGGTCGCACAGAATTAATGAAAGCGATTTATGGTGCGTTACCACGTCAGTCTGGCGATGTTATTTTGGATGACAAAGTGGTGAGTCCAGTTACACCGCGTGATGGTCTGGCTAATGGCATTGCTTATATCTCTGAGGATCGTAAAGGTGACGGCCTTATTCTTGGGTTATCAGTCAAAGAAAACATGTCTTTGTGTGCGCTAGATGCATTATCGAAAGGGCTGCAATTAGATCATCGCAAAGAGGCGACAGCGGTTGAAGACTTCATGCGTCAGTTTAATGTGAAAACCCCGAGTCGCGATCAGATCATTGGTAACTTGTCTGGTGGTAACCAGCAGAAAGTAGCGATTGCGAAAGGTTTGATGACCCGTCCTAAAGTACTCATTTTAGACGAACCTACACGTGGTGTAGATGTTGGCGCTAAAAAAGAGATCTATCAGTTAATCAATCAATTTAAAGCGGAAGGCATGAGCATCATCCTTGTCTCGTCAGAAATGCCAGAAGTATTGGGCATGAGCGATCGTATTTTAGTGATGCACGAAGGCCGTATCAGTGGTGAGTTTATGGCTGAAGACGCGGATCAAGAAAAACTGATGGCGTGTGCCGTTGGCAAAAAAATCAATGAGGCAGTGCTATGAGCCAGAACCAAGCAGTGAATAGCAGTGCTACTAATACCAGCAATAATTCCAACAACAATTCCAACAATTATGTAACCGGTGATGTTATGACGAAAACTTTAACCCAAAAATTCTTTACCAAAGAATGGCTTTTTGAACAAAAATCATTAATTGCCTTAATTTTATTGATTGTGGTGGTGTCTTTCTTGAACCCGCACTTTTTCACCATGGGCAATATTTTAAACATATTACGTCAAACATCAGTTAGCGCGATCATTGCCGTAGGCATGACCCTAGTGATTTTAACCGGTGGTATTGATTTAGGTGTTGGCTCAGTATTAGCCCTCTGTGGTGCTTTTGCTGCGTCCTTAATCGCAATGGAAGTGTCTGTCATGATTGCCGTACCAGTGGCTTTATTTGCAGGTGCAGCATTGGGTGCCATGAGCGGTATTATTATCGCCAAAGGTAAAGTGCAAGCCTTTATTGCCACACTGGTTACCATGACACTATTACGTGGTGTGACGATGGTTTATACCGATGGACGCCCAATCTCAACTGGTTTTACTGATGTTGCTGATAGCTTCTCATGGATCGGTACGGGTTATTTATTAGGTGTGCCAGTGCCAATCTGGTTAATGGTTATTGTTTTTGCATCGGTATGGTACTTACTTAACCACACGCGCTTTGGTCGTTATGTTTATGCGCTTGGTGGTAATGAAGCGGCGACAAGTTTATCTGGTATTAACGTTGATAAAGTGAAGATTGGCGTGTACGCCATTTGTGGCGTACTGGCTGCATTAGCGGGTCTGATTGTGACTTCACGCCTTTCATCTGCGCAGCCAACAGCTGGTATGGGTTATGAGTTAGATGCAATTGCAGCGGTCGTTGTCGGCGGTACCAGTCTTGCTGGTGGTAAAGGCCGAATTATGGGTACGTTAATTGGTGCCTTGATTATCGGTTTCCTGAATAACGCATTAAACCTATTGGATGTATCTTCATACTTCCAAATGATAGCTAAAGCTGTGGTGATTTTACTTGCAGTATTAGTCGAAACGAAAAAGAAATAGACCAGAATAACTACAAGAATAATAACAATAAAAACACGATAAATAGTCGTAACAAAACCTGCGAACCTCAATACCCTATCTGAGGCAGCAGAACTAACCAGAAGGTATATGTAATGAAAAAATTAGCAACCTTGATCTCTGCTGCTCTCGTTTCAGCATCTTTTAGTGCAACTGTGATGGCGCAAGATTCTATTGCGATGGTCGTGTCGACGCTAAACAACCCTTTCTTTGTGACAATGAAAGAAGGTGCGGAAGCGAAAGCTGAAGCCTTAGGTTATGAGTTAATTGTGTTGGATTCACAAAATGATCCAAGCAAAGAATTGTCGAACGTTGAAGATTTAACGGTACGTGGCGTGAAAGCAATTCTAATCAATCCAACTGATTCAGATGCAGTATCAAACGCTATCCGCATGGCTAACCGTTCAGGTATACCGGTGTTAACGTTAGACCGTGGTGCAAGTCGCGGTAAAGTGGTAAGCCACATTGCTTCTGATAACGTTGCTGGTGGCGAAATGGCGGGCCAATATATTACTGACACGATTGGCGCAAATGCGAAAGTTATTCAACTAGAAGGCATTGCAGGTACTTCTGCAGCACGTGAACGTGGCCAAGGCTTCATGCAAGCGGTTGATAAAAACAAAATGGATCTGTTAGGTAGCCAACCTGCTGATTTTGACCGTACGAAAGGTCTTAATGTAATGGAAAATATGCTTGCTGCTAACCCTGATGTACAAGCTGTATTCGCGCAAAATGATGAGATGGCATTAGGTGCATTACGCGCAGTACAAGCATCGGGTAAAGACGTATTAATCGTTGGCTTTGATGGAACTAAAGACGGTATTGCTGCAGTTAATCGCGGTATTTTAGGCGCGACTATTGCACAACAACCAGGACTAATCGGTGCGCTGGGTGTTGAAGCGGCTGATAAAGTACTTAAAGGTCTACCGGTAGAAAAAAGTATCGCAGTACCACTTAAAGTGATCACCAAGTAATGATATAGAAGGGGGTTGCGTAGGCCGCTATCCCCTGTCTATTTTTCAATTCAACATATAAAAACATGACTTAATAGTATGTACATTACCATCGTGCTATTAAGTCATGTTTTATTCTCTCCAGTTACAACGTATTAAGGCTCCTTTATGAATAAGTTAGTTGTGTTAGGCAGTGTTAACGCTGATCATGTTTTACAAGTGGCTTCTTTTCCGCGTCCAGGCGAAACCTTACTTGGGCATAGCTATGCAGTGATCCCTGGTGGTAAAGGCGCAAACCAAGCAGTAGCTGCGGCACGTTTAGGTGCTGACATTGCCTTTATTGCTTGTGTTGGTGATGACAGTTTTGGTACTAATATGATCACCGAATTTGGCCGTGATGGTATCAATACCCAAGCGGTGATGACGGAGCAAGATACGCCAACAGGTATCGCCATGATCCAAGTTGCTGCAACCGGTGAAAATAGCATTTGTATCTCGGCTGAAGCTAATGCCTGTTTAACACCTGAGCGACTAGCACCACATAGCGAGTTAATTGCACAAGCTGATACATTATTAATGCAATTAGAAACGCCGATTGCAACTATCACACAAGCCGCTAGAATAGCTAAACAAGCGGGCACTCGCGTGGTATTAAATCCCGCACCAGCACAGTCATTAAGTGATGAGCTATTAGCTGTGGTTGATTTGATCACGCCGAATGAAACTGAAGCAGAGTTATTAACAGGCGTTAAAGTGACAGACATGGCATCTGCACATATTGCGGCAGATGTATTACATGATAAAGGTATTAGCGAGGTGATGATCACGCTCGGTAGCCAAGGTGTATGGATCAGCAAATCAGGCACAGGTAAACAAGTAAAAGGTTTCCGTGTTGATGCGGTTGATACGACTGCAGCAGGTGATACTTTTAATGGTGGTTTGTTAGCTGGATTACAGGCTGGCTTAGGTTTAGATGATGCGATCTTATTTGCGCATGCTGCTGCTGCGATTTCTGTTACCCGCGTTGGTGCACAAACATCAATTCCAACAAAAATGGAAGTTGATGCATTTTTAGCGTTACAAAATTAACGCGTATTAGAGGTTGTGTGTATTTATAGGTGATGAGTACTGAGTCGCCTTTTTATTCACCACCTTTTTATTCATAACATGGACAATATTAGCGAATGGCAACAATTAAAGACGTAGCAAAACATGCAGGTGTATCAACGTCAACGGTGAGTCATGTATTAAATAATACCCGCTATGTGAGTGAAGATGTGTCTGCGCGCGTGAAAGCGGCGGTTGACGAATTACGTTATGCGCCTTCTGCATTGGCGCGCAGTCTTAAAGTCCAGAGTACAAAAACATTTGGTATGTTGGTTACTACCTCAACCAATCCATTCTTTGGTGAAGTGCTGAAAGGCGTAGAACGTCGCTGTTATGAACATGGCTATACGCTTATTTTATGTAATACGGAAGGTGATATTGCGCGTATGCATGCCAACCTAGATACACTATTACAAAAACGTGTAGATGGTTTAATGTTGATGTGCAGTGAAGTTGAAAGCCAAGGTTTTAATTTATTTGAACGTCACAAGCCAGTACCAACAGTGGTCATGGATTGGGGCCCGACGAATTTCTCGTGCGATAAGATCCAAGATAATTCTCATCGCGGTGGCTATATGGCTACGCAGCATCTTATTGCGAAAGGCCATACCGAAATCGGCTGTATTACCGGTGTATTAGATAAGTTAACAGCGCAGCAGCGTTTTGCTGGTTTTACCCAAGCGATGGACGAAGCTGGCTTGGCGATAAATCCTAAGTGGGTGACTGCGGGTAACTTTGAATGTGAAGGTGGCGAAAAAGCATTTGCTGAAATGTATTCTAATGGCCCATTACCCTCGGCCTTGTTTGTCTGTAATGACATGATGGCGATGAGCGTGATTAATAGCGCGAGTAAAAAGGGCATCTCAGTACCGGAAGACCTGTCTATTATCGGTTACGATGACATTAAGTTAGCCAAATATATCACGCCTTCATTAACGACGATTCACCAGCCTAAGCACCGTTTAGGACAAAAGGCCGTGGATATGTTACTGGAACAAATTAACTCGAAAACTGAGAGTAATCAGATCATTGAGTTAGAACCGACCTTAGTGGAACGCGATAGTGTTAAAGCGTTAGGTTAATAAATAAGACTATCAACTCTTGGTTGTTAATCGTGCTAAGTTAGTGATATATAGTGGTTTTAACCTTGTTTTGCTATCTATCTTAATTTATTCGTTGGAAGTATCACTTTAGAGTTGCTTTTCAAATGTGAAATGTTATTTTCATGCCTATTCGAAGATGTTTAATATCGACTTATTGATAAATACGACGCAATGTTCTGTTTTACGTAAGCTTATGAAAAATTATATTCAGAGTTACGCAGTATATTGGTGTTATTACCGTATTTGATACGGGATTTGTAGTCAATATAGTCAATGGTGTGAGGGTGAATATGAAGTGTTGTAAAGATGGTCGAGTGATTAAAATAAGCCGAAATAGATTACAAAAGCTATTTTATAGCAGCGTTTATAAATGCAATTTCTGTGGCAAGTTAGTGAAGCTAAAGAAGTAACTCACGAGTGATGATTATGGAAAGCCTATTGAAATGCACTTTGATGAAGTGACTTGCAATAGGCTTTTTTGTATTCGGAATTAAAATACAGAACGACCATTTACGGTTGTAAACTGCTGGTATAAGCTTTGCACTTCAATAGGATCGAAAGGTTCAATATAAGTCAATTGGCTCAAGCGATGCGTAATATTTTGTAAATCATGTGAACGCTGTTGTGCTCGATGCTGATAGCGCTGTAAGGCATTAGGTATATCATTAAAGTTAGCGGCTAGGCTCTGCGCAAGAATATAGGCGTTTTCAATACCTAAACTAAAGCCTATGCCCATGGTTGGTAATACCGAGCAACATGCATCACCAAGTAATACCGCATTGCCTCTGCTCCATCGCGAGAACGGCGCCACATCTGCTAAAGGCGAAGGCATGATCTGTGATTCCGGTGTGCTTTTTATCATCTCGAGTAGAAATGGTGAATAGTGAGCAAACTTTTCTAAGATACGCGCTTTATCCAGAGTTTCACCTTCTGCGACTGGGCATGCTGCGAACCAGTACTTTGAATGATTTTCTCGGTCGTAAGTATAAGTAACAATACGTGATTGCATTCCAGCAAACACATAGCATTCATCATCACTTATCCCTGGCGTATTAAAATCAACAATGCCTCGACAGCAGTAAACACCTGGCTGGCGTATATTCACTTCTGGCGCGACAAACTGGCGTACTTGTGAGAATAATCCATCCACACCGACAATGACGTCTGCAATGAGCGGTTCACCGTTAATGAGAATGACCTCATTTTCGACACTGCAATGTTGGCCAGTCAGGATGTTATCTTCACCAAGAGCAGTTAATAATAACTGGTAAAGATCTCGTCGATGAAATAGACCTATAGGTGCGTTGACGTTACCGTCAGTCGCTTGCATTGAGAGTTGGTTAATCATTTCTGATGTCGCGGTCAATGTCGTAATCAGATCAACGCTATTACCTGTTGCCTTCACCTTTTCGACATCTATTAATGCGGCTAAGATCTGCATGCCTTCAGGCCACATGATAATACCGGTACCATCTGCTCTTGGCTTATCTGCTTTTTCATAAACAGTCGCTTCAATGCCAAATATACGTAGCGATAAAGCCAGCGCCAGACCGTTTAATCCGGCACCGACAATCGCTATTTTAAGATCTTTCTTATCCATTACCTTATTCCTTTTTTTCAATGCACTTTATTGTATTGAATATAACTAACTCACTGTTTATTAAAATATAACATGGCATGATGGTGTTTTTAATAGTTTATATGTTTCATCTAGGGGTAGAAGTTCCACTGAAATTCAAAATAATACTGTGATCTGGTATTTTTACGAGTTACTGGGTATTAGCTTTACTAATATAATGTTCGCAAGCAAGGCAAGGTACACGTGCTATGACTGAGAGTATCAATGACGCTTATAGATAGCGATAGCGTAACAACTTGTTTTTAATCTTCGACTTTATCAATATTGGAATTTTGTTATGAAAAAACTAAATAAAGCATTGTCTCTTACATTAGCTGCAATAGTATCTATGCCAACACTTGCAGAGAACGTAAACACTGATGATTTCTCTTTTGGTGGTCGTGTTGAAGCAAGAGCCGGACTTACTGATAGTGATTTTGATGACAAATCACGTGTACGTTTAAACGGTCAAGGCAAGCATGTTATTAATGATGATGTAACAGCGGTTGGTAAATTCGAATTTGAGCTAACACAAGAAGACGACTCATCGGATACGACAGTACAAAATAAAACGCGTTATGCATACGTTGGTGCAGAAACAGCTTATGGTACGGTAACGTATGGTACACAAGACAATGCTGTGACTTACCTAACAAACTTCACTGATATGGCTGAGTACTTCAGTGGCTATACTAACGAAAGCATCACTGCAAGTGGTGACAGAGCTGAAGACACTGTGCTTTATGCTGTAAATAAAGGTGACTTAACTGTTCATGCATCGGCTAACTTAAAAGCGACCGAAAATGGTGGTGGCTTAATGGTTGCTTATAAAGTACATCAAAATATCGAAATCAGTGCGGGTTATGCAGCAACTGAAGGCTTTTATGAGAACGTCGCGGCAACTGACGCTGATGAGAGCGAATCATCAGATGTTTACATGATCGGTGCACGCTATACTAAAGATGGTTTGTTAGTGTCTGGTCTTGTACAAGCGGGTAGTTATGGCGGTTCAGACTTCGATGCTGTTGATGCATTCGCTGCTTATTCATTTGGTGAGAACACTGTTAACGTTTCATATAACTACTACAGCGCTGACAATTTTAACGAGCTAGATGTAAACTTTGTAGCATTCGAATATGCACGTTATATTGGTGACGTTGCTGCATACGCTAGTTATAAAATTGCTTTAGATGATGATACATCGGCTGGTAAGGGTCCTAATAATAAGAATGCAGACGAATTCATTGTTGGCGCTCGTTACTCTTTTTAAGACTAACTTGTTAAAGCATAATTTGTAATATTAGCCTCCTTTCAGGGGGCTTTTTTACACCTGTATATCCGCTATTACGCCTGTGCCCTTCGAATACTTATATCCCATCTGAAATACTCATTTTTCTCATTATTCTTGCGTGTTAAGGTCTTAATTCATTTCGCGAACTCAAGGATGAGAGCATGCCGTTAAGGTTAACAGGGTTAGCCCCCTCTAGATTCACCATATCGTTAATTCTGCTATTTACCACACTATGCATATCTATATCACCACCGGTTTATGCTAAAGCGGAGGATTTCTTTCGGCTTAAAAGTGGCGGGCTACTAATAAGCGGTACTAAAATGAAATATTCAGAAGTGATGGAGATGATCAAGAAAGAAAAGTCGTCGGAAAGAATTGGAAATCATCGCTATATTTTGGATGCTTCGGTAGGAGGTTTGTTTGATGTGCAACTCAAATTTAATCGCGGCAAGTTAACCGAAATTGATGCGAAACAGTTGGGAAGACAGCATCATTAGCTTGGTTTTATGTTCATTTATACTCTCGGATCTTATGCTCGATGATCGTTTTTTTGTTTGTCTTGATAGGCGTTAAGCAGGGGAGTACTCATTAAGTTGTACAGAGCTAGGTGATACCTGATTTTGATCAAAGTAAATTTAAGTAAAATGAATATACTATCATTATGTTCTTTATTAGTATTTATAGCCGGGCGGATGTTAAAACTAAGATTAATCTGCGTTTTTTAACTCATTTGTCTATGAATTGTAACTATTATATTAGCTATTATTTTTAAATATTAATTTCAACACTCAACTGTACCTCTCACTTTTAACTATCAACTGCATTTAAATGGAATTGTTCATGAACAAAATAAATAAAGCATTATCTATTACACTAGCTGCAATCGTATCTATGCCAACGCTGGCTGAAAGCATCAACACTGACGACTTTTCTTTTGGTGGACGTGTAGAAGCAAGAGCCGCGCTTGCTGATAGTGATTTTAATGATAAATCACGTGTACGTATTAATGGTCAAGGTAAGCATGAGATTAATGAAGCTTTAACTGCCGTTGGTAAATTCGAATATGAATTAACACAAGAAGATAATAGTTCTGACACAACAGTTAAAAATAACCTTCGTTATGCATACGTTGGTGTTGAAACTGCGCACGGTACTTTGACATACGGTACACAAGATAACGCTGTTACTTATCTTACTAACTTCACCGATGTTGCTGAAGTTTACAGTGGCTACACAAATGAAGCATTTTCTGCAAGTGGCGACCGTTCAGAAGATACTGTGCTTTATAGCGTGGTTAAAGGTGATTTAACATTTAACGCATCAGCTAACTTACAAGAAAATGAAAAAGGCGGCGGTTTGATGGCTGCTTATAAATTGCTACCAAGCGTTGAAGTAAGTGCGGGTTATGCAGCGACTGAAGGCCTTGAGGCTAATTCATCGGAAACAAATTATGATGATACAAAGTCATCAGATGTATACATGATCGGTGCTCGTTACACTCAAGATAATATTTTAGTTTCAGGTCTAGTACAAAAAGGTACTTTAGGTGATGCTGATTTCAATGCTGTTGACGCATTCGCATCTTATGGCTTTGGCGAAAACTTAGTAAGTGTTTCATACAACTACTACAGCGCTGATGAGCAAGATAAATTAGATGTTAACTTCGTAGCATTTGAATACGGTCGTTACATTGGTGACGTAGCTGCATATGCTGGTTATAAAGTGGCACTAAATAATGATACTTCAGCTGGTTCAGGTAACAACAACAACGCTGATGAGTTCATTGTAGGCGCTCGTTACTCGTTCTAAGGCTGATTCATTCAATGTAGCTATGCATTGAATTTTATCTCTTGTTAGGCGGCGTTAAATTAAGAGTTTACGCTCGCTACTTCTGCCGGTTTCTTAGTCTTTTCCATAGCAGAACTAACATACCCTTATATGAAATCTCGCTTATTTGCAGTAAGCGGGATTTTTTTGATCGTAACGTTTTAAGAAGATTATTAAATGAGTGATATAGAAGAAGCAAGAGGGTTTACAATGTACTGCAATAGCAGCTAAGGGCTTTAGCCTCTAGCTGTTTAATTTATACCTAACCTACATCCAGTAAGTACGCTGCTCTGGCATAAAGTCGCTAGTGTCTGACATGTTTTTTATTTCACCACTTTGCTCTTCTGTTTTAGGCTTTTCTAATTTTTCGCCCTTTTCATCAACAACATCGCTTGTATCTATTTGTGGCTTATCCAAGTCATCAACACTAATCGGTTGATCTTCTGTAGCATCTTCAACGCTGGCAGGGGTAAAAGATTGGATATTACTTCTTGGCTGGTTAATCGGTAGGTTGCTGTTGGTGCTACAACCTTGATTCAATAAACAAAGAAGAATTATTATTTTTAATTTATTCATGAACACCCCATACAGGTATGGTTATATATTTATTAAAACTATTCGACCTGAGTTTTCAGAACGGCCATAACAGCCATGAACTCACCAATAGCTAATAAGCCATTCTTTTCTGGTTCACTTTTTGCTGCTTTATTACCTATTGTAGCTAAAGCACCGTCTTTATCGCTACCGGCTCCGTTACTGCAAGCTTGAAGTGATAAACAAAGAAACATCGTTAAAACTATTTTACTCATCATCATTCCATGGGTTTACGCTTGAAAAACAAGGTTTTATCGGTTTTTGTTGAATTTTAGATAAAGAAAAGCCCATTGAATCAAACCATTCAATGGGCTGCGACACTTAGGAGGGTGCCGTTCTAACTTGCGTTTGGTGGAGTCGGGGGGAGTTGAAGCCCAAATCGATACTGGATGTAATTACAGTGTTAGTTTTTTGTAATCGGTAGCCCTATCCATATGTATCCAATAAGACCCATCCTATGCCGCCAAAGTGCCGCCTTTTTTTATATATATATAATAAATTTTACAGGATATTGGCTTTTGTTTATGTAATTATCTATTTTAGATAATATGTCACCTTTAAACTTGTAAGTGTATGAAATGAATATAAAATGTTCGTTAGTATTTTAAGCTTTCCTTGCTGCGTATAATAATGGGCAAATAAGTTGATATTACGTTTTTGTTTAACAGCGATACATAGAGGTAAGATGGATTTATTATCACATTATAAAGATGAGTATCATTTTGAGATTCAACGTAGTGAAATATTTGATAGCAGGTTGCAAGTTCCAACCGCAGCGATAATTGTGCTGATTAGTTTTCTTGCTTATATTTTCGAAAAAGTAAATTTTTTCGGTGAGCCTGTTGGTGTGGCTACGTTTGGCGTTATATATGTTTTCTCTGTCCTTATAACGTTTGTATCAGTATGCTTTCTTGTTGTTGTTTGGGGAGGGTCAAAATATAAGTTTTTACCATTGCCTAAAGACTTAGAGCTGCATCGTAAAGATCTAAAAAACTATTTCAGTGAAGATGATTTAGGTCAAAATACCATAGATTTATATAAAAATAATCTTCTTAACTATTATGTTGAATGTGCATCTTTTAATTCTGACATAAATCAATTAAGAGCAAGACGGTTATACTTGGGTGTAATAGCAATGAGTGCTGCTTCAGTAATGGCGCTTACTTCCTATGTGCCTTACTATTCATACAATTTAGAGAAAGATGAAACTGTCAAAATTGAGGTGGTTTCAGATATTGCTCGGAGATAAAATTATGAGTGCAAATAAAAAACCATCCTCACCACCGTCGCCGCCGCCTACTCGTATGATTATTAATCATAAGAAACAGCCTATACCGGTTGTGAAGCCCTCAAAGGCTAAAGAGAAAAGTTAAAAGTCGCGTTATTAGTTTAGCCTCCAAGTTGGAGGCTTTATTTTTGATAAAATTTAGTGATATGTAGACTATTAAACATAAATACTATTATGTGCATAACTATGATCGGGTTTAAGTAACGAAAATAAACATTATTAGGTAATATACAATTTAAATTTAAATTTAATATGGAGTCTTTGGTGGAAGTTGAAAATATTGTGGAATCTATAAATAATTTGGCCGAGGTACGTTTAATTGATCTGGCTACTTTCTTTATTGGTCTTGGTGTTTTATTTATTAGTTTTGAATCTCACTGTAATTCCAAACGAGCTCTTGAAGTTCAAACTCGTAATGAAAAGCAAGGTATTCACACCAAGGTCTTAAATATACTTTATGATTTGAAGAAGTATGATGGTGTTGATGACGATTATAGTAAGGATATTTTAGAGCGTATCGAACGTGTGCAGTCCATTGCCGGAGTCGCTTTTTCACTTGAAGCCCAACATTTCTTAATCGAATTGAAAGATAGAATGGGTGACATGCATAGGCATAAAATTAATTATGAGAAAAATATTGATACTCGTAATAATTTAGATTCGGATACAATTGATAAACTCATTTCGATGGGCTTGTTCACTGCTGAAGATTTAAATAAAACTGAAACTGACGAATACCGTAAAGATAGGAGTTTCTTCAAATACACTACGTTTAAAGAGTTTAAAAAGCTTTTCGAAATAAATTAACCCCCTTGTATACATTGTTATTACCGCCATTGAATGTATTTTAATATGATTAAATTCACTGATAATAACTTTGAATTAATGCCAGACTAAGTCCACTTTATGTCTTTAACACAATTAAGCGATAAAATAGCCTCGATGTCGTCTATTGAACATAAAGACGATAATGTAACAGCCAAAATACACCCGATTAAAATGTCCTATTAAAGCCTTATTTCTTACAGTTTAACCCTTTAAATGCCTTATATACCACCAAGATTATTTTGCACTATCTTGGTTAATCTATGATTCAGAGTAAATCTAATACGGACGTCTATTTTCTACAATATGTTAAATAGAGGTGCTGTTTTTAAATTTACGTAGGTCATATAATATTTGGAAATGGGGGAGTTGAAGCTCAAAACACTGCTTAATGTAACTAGAGTATTAGGTGTTTGTAATCGACAGCCCTAAATGCTACCCATCCTATGCACGCTAAAGTGCCCCGCTTGCCATCATATATTATTATCACTTATAGCATTATTTGATTTACAGGTTGATTTTTACCTCTAAAGAGTAGTTTTGTGTGTTAGATTGAAATGTTAATAAGATCAGTCATATATAATGACTATGGCTTAAGGTAAATAACAGGGGGTGAAGTCCTTACTCGAATCGGTTTTGATGTAAGGCTTGAATCTCATCTTTCATTTATATGCTCGAGATTTAGAATGATTAGTAATTCAGAAAAAGTTAGGTTATTGAAAAAACTACTGACTAAAGCAGAGTTGGTCAAAGTTGAAAGTAGCAGTGATCCAGAGTTCAAAACGTGGAAGAATCTTGTTGAGCGGACATTTGTGAAAATCTTTGGTGATAACTCAACAGAGTATAAACATTTTTCCAAATTATACTTTTTCTTTCAAGCTCTCATGTGGACATCTAGTAGTGACTTTACTGCAGACCACTTGAGAGTTTTTAGGCAAGATTTTAATATTGCTAAGTCTTCAATACTACAATACATAGAAGAGATTGAAGAGCAGATAGAGTACGAAGCTGTAAGTACTCAAGAAACACCAAAACTTAAAAAAAATGCATCTAAAGTTTTTATTAGCCATGCTTCAAAAGATTCTTCATTGGTCGAAGAAGTAATTGAATTACTCGAGTCAATTGGTTTGGAATCTCATCAAATATTTTGCACATCGTTTGATGGATATGGAATAGGTTTAGGTGAGAATTTTCTTGATAAAATTAAAGATGAATTGTCTTCGGATACCATCGTGTTGTTTATTTTGTCTAAGAACTTTTATTCAAGCCCTGTATGTTTATGTGAAATGGGTGCTACGTGGGTGCTAGCTAAAGAGCATATTCCTATTGTTGTACCACCATTAGATTATTCTGATGTGTCAGGAGTTATCCCTTTGACGCAAGGGATGAAAATTAATGAACCGCTGAAACTTAATTTACTTAAAGAAAAAATTTCGAAAGAATTTGGCTTAAGTAATGCAGGTTCTCTGTCTAGTTGGGAACGTAAAAGAGACAGAGTACTTGCAAGAATAACTAAATTAATAAGTATGGAAACTTAGTGTCACTTATTTCAACATAACTTGATAAAACCAATGTTTCAGGCTTATTTTAGCTGAAACATTGATTCCCCAATTTAGTGCAAAATTATCCCATCAATTTTAGTCCGTTATAGCTTACTTAATGTGTATAAATAAGCCCTTTAGTGGTGTTCTTCAATGAGTATGCTTTTGGTTATGCGTGTTAGATACAATATGTTAAATAGAGCATAATCGACAAATCTTAGTGGTTTTACTAACATGCGTTATGCGCAGTCATATTGGTCTCTTACATTGTAGCCAAATTCACTATTCCACCCAGTGCGATGAATTAGATATTCCTAACAACACTAAATGCGAATATTGCGAAAACCAAGCCACGCCTGTTTGCTACGATCACCATAGTCAGGCATATGGTTAAAGTTAACAAGTTTTGTAAGGTTTCACTTTACTTTGTTAAGTTGTGGCGTTAATATACTTGCAACTTAACATAAGTAGGTGGCTGCAAATGAAACTTGATACGAATAAACCAAACTTTACGGAAAGCTTTACAGTGGTACTTGAAGAATCAGGCTACACCGTAACTGATATAGCTAGATTGTGCGGCGTGTCTAGAACTGCAATCAACGCATACAAGACAGGCGCAAAACCTCGTAAAGATATGCTTGATAGACTAAACGAAATATTTAGCGGTGACGTTGATGAACAAGAGTTAGCACTTCAGCATCCTGCAGAGCACATCACGCTTAAAGACGCTACGATAGATGAAATGGTAGAAGAACTTAAACGCCGTGGTGTTAACAGGGTTAATCTTCTGTTCTAAACATAATGATCATTGATAAGGCCAGTCAAACGACTGGCTTTTTTTATGCATTTTTGCCGCTATTGAACATAATGTACAATATGTTAAATAGAGCCTTATTCGGTAAATTTTATAGTTTACATAACATGCGTTATACGCAGTAGACAGGCTGAGTGAGACCTTTCACTACACTGTGTCAAAGAAAGCTAGAAATAACGCATAACGTAGAGTTATTAATTTTCATATTTTCGATACAATAAACTCTTAGATTCAAATAATAACTACATAAGTTATTAAAAGCATTAAGTTGTCACTTCGGAGTTATCAGGTATTTATCAAAAACTTGCTTACTAATATCTGCTACCACTTTATTTAGCTCCAGTAATGTTGTCAATTTTGAGTTCGCGATAAAGATACCGATAAACACCGGCTTACGATCGTTATTCCAAACCATGGCCGTTAACGTACGAGAGCCATTTACCCCACCTCCACTACGATCCGCAATTTTCCAACCTTTGGGTAAAGCTGCCCGCGCCAAACCATCTGACACCATATTATTAGTCATCCATACTTGAAGTTGAGCTTTACTTTCAGCATCAAGTACATTACCTATTAACAGCTTTTTGATGGTGTTCATCATAGCAACAGGGGTTGTTGTGTCGTTTTTAGCTCCTTTCTTAACATAGTTTAGCTTGGGTTCAAAATGGTCAAGACGAGTTTCATTATCACCAATAGAACGAAGAAACGCAGTTACTCCTTTCGGTCCATCTATCTGTTCTAATGCTAAGTTAGCCGCATAATTATCACTCATTATCATGGCTGCCCCACAAACACTTCTAAGTGACATTTGACTACCAATAAAATTTTGAGTGATTGGATTCCAATTGATTAATCCTTCTTTATTCACGTCAATTTTTTGGGTTAAGCTTAATACATTATGTTGTACGTCGTACAGCACGTTAGCACAGGCCAATGTTTTAAATGTACTCATCATTGGGAATCTTTCAGTGCCATTAAAACTCCACTGAGTATTATTTTCAGTATCAATCACTGCAACACCAATTTGTCCCTCTATTTGTTGCTCAATGTGACGCAATGATGCATCAATATTTGCGGCTGAAGCTGTATAAGAAAACAACGCGAATAGACTATACACTAACTTTTTTTTCATTATTTTATCCATTTAAGGGAAATCAGTGGTTGATTATACTGAGCCATTGTACTTAGAGTTGCATGGCCATTTCGTCTGCAATACTATCATATAAATTGTTTAGTACATGATTAATTGACGACATAGCGACGCTTAATCACCTAAACATTAATTGTCATTCAAACGATGGTTTGCTAACAGTCAGAATTAACTTTTCAGGGTGCCATTTCCCGCAAGCACTTCGTTATTACCTAGCGTACAAATTAAGTTACCGGGAAATAGAATAGAGATATTCGCTTTGATCACTTAATATTAAATCGTTGGGTGATCAAATATGCGCCATTACTTTAAGCTCATTTCAGAAAAAGAAAACGCAAAGTAGCAGATTCATGGCGCATGGATGAAACGTATATAAAAATAAAAGGCAAGTCAGTCTATTCCTTCTGGTTCATTGAAATTGGCCTCCTAATTGGAGGCTTTTTAGATCTTGGGATAAAATAGTCCCTGTATGGCCTATTGAACATAAAAGTGATAACGCGCAGAGCTACTTCAGCTACTAAAATTGAATTGTTAGGCGTATTTTTGTGCACCGGTTACTCACAAAAACGGTGGATAACTAAATCAGGTATTGTAGGTGAAGCTACGTGCCTAGAATAATACTTGGTGGGTGTTCGTTCGCTATATTTTACGTAGCGAACCATTATTCTGGCCTATTCTTACATAACGTACGTTATACGCAGTGACAACAGACAACGATTGTTAGCGTAGTCTAGTGATATCTAGAGTATTTAATCTGCCTTGTATTTGAACAATTGTAGCGAATTCGAACAGTATTCAAACTGCCAGTGAGGGGTGGTGGAATTCCTTATTGGTATGCGGCTTCAATCGACTGGTCGAACGTCGCTGTGAGGGCTTGCTGGGGGGCTTGTGTTGGCGATCCTGATGGTCTCAAGGTGTTGATTGTTAAGGCTTTGTTTTTGTTGAAATCTTTAGTGTAGGTGATAACCTTCTGGCTTGTTAACAGGAGAGGTGTTTATGTCAGAAAGTTACGAAGTTTTTAATCAAGTGGATTTTTCTAATCAGGATTTGAGAGAGTCTCATTTTAAGCGTTGTAAATTTTATAGATGCGACTTTGGTCGTGCTGATCTAAGAGATGCACGATTTGTTGATTGCATCTTCATAGAGCAAGGTGGTATTGAGGGTTGTCATTTTGATTATAGCGATCTACGCGATTCATCTTTTAAGAATTGCCAACTATCAATGTCTAACTTCACTGGAGCAAAATGTTTTGGGATTGAATTTAAGGATTGTGATTTAAAGGGGGCAAATTTCATATTAGCTACTTTCTCAACTCAAGTAAGTAATAGAATGTATTTCTGCTCGGCATATATTACGGGATGTAACTTATCCTACGTAAATTTTGAACGACAATGCATAGAGAAATGTGATCTATTTGAAAACAAATGGATTGGCGCGAATCTACAAGGCGCTTCTTTAAAAGAGTCTGATTTAAGTCGAGGTTCATTTTCAGAAGATTCTTGGAGTCAGTTTCATATGCAGGGTTGTAACTTAAGTCACTCGGAATTGAATGGTTTAGACCCTCGTAAAGTGGACCTAGATGGTGTCAAAATCTGCGCTTGGCAACAGGAACAGTTGCTTGAGCAACTCGGACTCATTATTTTACCAGGTTAGTCATATTTTATACGCTGTGTATTGGCTCATTGAATTTGGCCTCCTAATTGGATTCTTTCTTGAACGAGAGGTAAAATCGTTGATACATGGCTTATTGAACATAAAAGTGATAATGCGCAGAGTCAAAACACCACTCGATTGAAATGTCCTGTTAACGTCCTATTTTTTACAGTTTAATCCTTTAAATGCCCCACATATCACCAAGATGATTTTGCACTATCTTGGTGAATATGCTTTTCGATCTAATTCTAATTGAAATGCTTATTTCTAATACCTTTTCTAATATTTGAAGTAAGGCTTACTTTCATATTTAGATGCCGTTTCATGTCATTGTTTTGAGATTGTCCACATGTTAACTTTATATTATTACTAGGTTTTTTATTGAAAAGGATTGTTAAATAATATGGCTAAGTTTCTAAATACAAGTGCAACTAATTACTATCTTGAAGAATTAATCAAAGGCGCCTCAGAGCGTTTAGTTTTGATTAGTCCGTATCTAAAGCTAAATGATCGTATTAAAGAGTTATTGGAAGATAAGAACCGATTAAAGATAGATGTTCGTATTGTATATGGTAAAAGTGAATTGCAGCCAAACGAAATTAATTGGTTAAAAGAACTGACTTTTATTAGAACTAGCTTTTGTAAAAACCTACATGCTAAATGCTACCTCAACGAAGAATCATGTATTATCACAAGCCTCAATTTATATGAATTTAGCCAAGTTAATAATAACGAAATGGGTATACATGTTTCTCGTAATGAAGATGCCGTGATGTATAAAGATGCCTACGAAGAGGCTCAACGTATCATCCGAATTAGTGACGAAGTTCGTATCTCATTAGAAAAAATAACCCCTCAAGAATCACCTGAAATAGAAGTTAGCGAAAATGCTATTGGAACAGATGTAGCAAAATTAACATCATCTAAGCTAGCTAAGAAATTAGGACTTAAAACGCCTGAGTTAATCGAACAGTTAACCGCTATCGGTTACTTGTCCTTGGCTGACGATAAGCACGCACTTACAGAGAAAGGTAAGGGGGCAGGTGGTGAGTTTAAATATAGTAAGCGTTTTGGTGCTTATTTTATTTGGCCTGAGAATACGGTTATTATCACTTTGGTTAGTTGATATGGACACATTACTAAGTCTTTTATTTATTGCATTAATGCTATTTGGTATTGGTTATCTATTTGGTCGCTTCAAACAATCTCAGAATTACAATAATATTGGAGAAAAACGGGTAGCTGATTTGCTGACATTGAAACTAGACCGTGATAATTACCATTTATTGAATAATGTAACGCTACCTGCTGGAAATGGAACTACTCAAATTGATCATATTGTTGTTTCTACAAAGGGAATCTTTGTAATAGAAACTAAGCATTATTCGGGGTGGATATTTGGGGGCATCAAGTCAAAGGTCTGGAATCAAACCATTTATAAAAAGAAATCCTACTTTCAAAATCCAATGCATCAAAACTATAAACATGTGAAAACCATTCAGGGTTTATTTGATTTTATGCCACCTGATAATGTCATTAATGTTGTTGTATTCAGCGGTGATGCCGAGTTTAAGACTAAAAGACCTACTAACGTATTACTCTTGAATGAAATCGTTGAATATATAAAGCGACATGATGAAGAGCTTCTTTCACTAAATAGAATGGAATTTTGTGTAGGACGCATTCAATGCCAGCGTTTACCAGAGACAAAAGAAACGGATAGGAGTCACAAGCTCTATTTATTATCTCAGCATAGAAGCTAAGTGCCTCAGGAATAAACGTGCTACATTCGACCAGAATTTTTGATAGTAAGGACAATAAATCTATGTAGCTATAAATGCTCTAGATTAAAGAGGTAATATGGAATATCCAGAAGTAAAGTATCTTTATAAGTTTAGATCGTTAAGTAATGGAAACGATGAAAATGGTGATATCAAATATAATCAATTTACTTTATCGATGTTGGATAATAATACAGCATGGTTAGCAAAACCTAGTACGTTCAATGACCCTTTTGATTGTAACCATCGCCCAATAAGATCGAGAATGTCACCTGATGATGAGTTATTTTCTAAAGGTGTAGCGCCTAGCTATACTGAACAAAAAATAATGGAATCTCTTCCCGAAGATGCTACTGAGAGAGATATTGAAACTGCTATTTTCAAAATTGCGGAATTACGCAATGATCATATTGAATTTGAAATAAATAATTACTGTATTTTAAGTTTAAGTGAGGATTGTAATCATATATTGATGTGGTCACATTATGCTGACGACCATAAAGGCATCTGCCTTATATACGATAGAAAACCTAATACACTCCTTTCATCTGACTTATGCCGACCTGTTAGGTATAGAGCTGTAGATTATGCAATTTCTCATCATGATTTTCAGTCATTTTTTAGAAATAATGGGCGAGGTGAAAACTGGAGGGAAACAAATAATTTACTGACGAATGCCATGTTTACTAAATCTGAATGCTGGTTTTACGAAAAAGAATGGAGGCTTGTTAATCCATTTTTGCAAAATGCTAAAGGTTTCAATTTAAATATGGATGCTAAAATTAAAGGAGTCGTATTTGGTTGCTTAACCCCTGAAGTAGATAAGAAATTTATCATGGAACGATATGGTGATAAATTTCAGTATTATCAAGCTTGGAAGTGTAAGCATGATTATAGACTTGAGACTATACCAGAAAGTGAGTGGGTAGGTCGCAAGAAATATTATGAAGAAGAAAGAGACACATCTAAGTTTATTTAATTTTAGCGTCTCAGGTTACCAAAGGATTCAACTTAACCGCATCCTCTAAATGCTCTGGTGCAAAATGTGAATATTTCATCGTATCAACAATTGATGCGTGTCCGAGTATTCGCTGTAGCACCAGAATATTCCCGCCATTCATCATAAAATAACTCGCAAACGTGTGTCTTAACACATGGCTCATTTGTCCTTTGGGTAATTCAAATCCAGTGCGTTCTACGGCTTTACGAAATGCTTTTAGGCTGCTGCTAAACAAATTCCCCTGTTTTTTAGGAAGTCGTTTGGCAAGTTCTGCGGATATTGGGATCGTGCGTGGTTTGTTGCCTTTGGTATTCATAAACGTCACTTTGTTATTATGCACATGTTCACCTTTTAAGTTCTCAGCTTCACCCCAGCGGCAACCAGTCGTTAAACAAATTTCTGCAATCAATCTAACGTGTATATTACGGCCATTATCCAGCTCGTTAAGTAAGATGGGTATCTGTGCTTTTTGTAAGTATCCCATTTCAGGTGTTTTATATTTTAATGCCCGCATACCTGCTATTGGGTTTCCCGCTTTCCATTCACCCAAACGGCATAACTCATTGAATAGGGCATTGAGATAAGCTTGCTCATTGTTCAAGGTTTTAACGCTGACTTTTTCAAGGCGTAATTTTCGGTAAGTCGAGAAGTGAGAACGGTCGAATTTCTTTGCAATTGGATTACCCATCATCTTCGATAATGCTAATAATTTGCGCTTACGCTTCATGCCATCGTTTAACGCTTGGCCGTGTAAGTTGTACCAAATTTCAATTAAATCATCCAAACGCTGACTGTCATTATTAAATTCTAACCAGCCCTCGCTTTTTGCTTTCACACCTATGTATTCCTCAAAGCGTAAAGCCTCTGCTTTAGTGCTAAAACGTTTTCTTATTCTGCGGCCGCCACGACCAAACGGATACATTTCAACGAGGTAATAACCGTCAGCTTGTTGTTTTATCGACATTACGATCCTTGTAATTAGTTAATATTAAACATTGTCTTGAATTGTAACCAATAGTAAGCTGTATGTATATACAGTGTTTTATAGGTGTGAAATGGACGTTAAATATATTCGTGCTTACAAGCTCATGGAAGAGCTCATTTTAATTAATCAGATGCCAGACTCGTTAGAAAAAGCGAAAGTCTGGCGTGCGTGGAATATTAAAGCGATGGAATGGGGAGGTGCTATTAAGCTGTCTGATTCTCGCTCTCGTCTGCATCTTGTGAAATCAATTTCCCACCCTGCTCAACAAAGTCATGACGCATTAAATCAGAAAGCATAGAAAACTGTATTTCTGGTTTAGCTGTTAACCAACCTAATGAAATAGACGTTGTGATCGTTTTCTCAAACGCTGTATTTAATAATTCTTCAGGTACTCCATCACCACTCATTTTCGGTGCTTCATCACCTGGGGCAACTTGCCCTGCTTCAAGATTAACTTTTCCAGTTGTTAACCATAGAGCATATTGTGGGAATTTATCCGATATTTTCAAAAAAGCACTCATGGCAACTTCGGTATTACCAAGCTCATATTTTTGATAAGAGCGGAATGGTATGTCGGTAAGTTTGGCAAAGTTGGCTTGTGTGTACCCGTGAGTATTTCTGATTAACTTAATTTTTTCTTTTAATTCCATTTGACTTTGTACCATATATGGGTTTAGTATTTATACCGATCACCCAAATCAGGTACATTAAATCTAAAATGTACCTTTACAGGGTTAACCACGTATTACAACAACAGGGAGTTGCAATGTCGATAGCTATTTTAATTGATGCCCCATTTTTGTCTATTTCTGAGTACGCACGCCGAACAGGGCAATCAGCAAGAACAATCCGTAATGACATGGAGGCGGGACTTGTTCCCTTTTATCAACGACACCGTGGTTCAAAGCGTCTTGTAAATATGGTTCAACTGCTGCAAATGGCAAATGTTGGCGCTAGTGAATTAGAGCCTTGGAACAATCCAGAAGAAGTTTTAAGACTCAATAGTTAACGGATTTAGCTAAATAAACAGGGAGTACATATGCAAATTAATATTGAAAACGACAAGTTTGGAGAGGGCGCAATCGTTCAAGTATTGGATAACGGTTGCTTGATGCAGTTACGTGGCATTACCCGCGCAGAGATTGTTTATGTGGATAAAGGCCAGATTCATTTTTCCTTAGAAAACGACCAAGGCATGACAGGCTGCATTGTTGCTTACAACAAACAGGCCGACAAAATACAAACGGATTTAGCCCATTGCGGTATTGAGGTTCGTAACGATGTATTTGATGCAATAGCTTGTTAACGCCCGTTAGCAGGTACAAATAAAACGTCATAAGGATGTAGGCGTAAAGAAATAATACAGGGAGTATTAAATGAGTATTTTTATTTCAAACGGTTTTGTTGTTAAGTCAGGCAAAGATCATTACCAATACGGTAAACACTCGCCATTATATGTAAACATACTAGGCCAACGCTTTGGGCAACTGCTTGTCGTTAAGCAGGATGCAGGTAAAGGCGTTGAATGTGTCTGTGATTGTGGACGAACCCACGTTGAAAAATTCACGGTTGATTTACGTCGTGGTACCCGTAAAAGTTGCGGTATCTGTAACAACCGAGCAAACCCACGTTTTAGCCAAGCTGAAGATGCAATCATTAGTAAACACGCTGGCAAAAAATCACCTGCTGAAATAGCCAAGCTAGTGACCGCACTCGGTTTCCGTAAAGCCACTTACTCAACCATTAAAAATAGAGCGCAGCGCAAAGGTATTTCATTGCGCCGATACGGTGAATTATACCCGCACTCTAAAGGCACTGATGATGAAGTCGAGTTATGCCGTCAACTTTCAGATGCAGGGCTAACACCGACTGTTATCGCTGAAAAAATGGAATTCACTATTCCGCACGTTAATAAGATCATTCATTATCGCACTCGTACCCAACGAGCCGATGCAACTTTTCGTCTGTAACGCGCATGCAATTAAGCCAAGATTACAGAACGGAGCTAGGTGGTAATCCACTTCGTCAAATCCCGTTAGAACTGCGTGAAGAACTTGCGCGGTTTGTTACCCGTCAGTCGCGCGTCAACCCTGTGTTGTGCCGTGTGTCTGATAGTAAATCAACTTATGGTAAAGCCAGTGCAAAGCAGACTGTGTTTGATTTTGCTAACCATGTTGTTGCCAAGCTAGATTTCCCTTTCGATATTAAAAACTTCTTGATGAAAGGCGTGACTGTGCGCGTTAAGAAGTACGGCTTTAAACGTGCTTTTAACTTTGTTACGTCACGTTCTAGTGAGGTCGCAACAGCCCTTAATGCTTTGCCTGTTCACTTCAACCAAATAGATACTGAGTACAAACGTGTGCGACTTGCCGACCAACTGACAAGCCTTTCACGTTTGCATTTAAATAAGGCGCTAGAGGCGGGCATGTCTCCACTTGAGGCGCTGCAATCTATTAATGATGCAACGGGGTTAGCCCTGTGGATACCGCACTTTTTACCCAAAGCAGGTAATGACGACAGTGTTTATTTTAGTATTCTTGCCCGTACCGATGACGATGCAGTGTGGTTACGTGCTATCAATACCAAAGTAACACGGGTATTTGAAACGGCTAGGCGTGCCGCTGGTATGGTATCGCCTAGTGTTAGCCCTTATGCCTCATACACATCTAGGCAATGGCTCAAAGACCGTCAGCGTAAACAAACTGAATGGTTAGAAATGATGACCATAGAAAGTGAATGTGGTGAGTCGTTAAACCTTAAAGACGTACATGATGCGTCAACTTCTAACCCTGCAAACAGACGTAACGAACTGATGACCCGCATTGCTGGTTGTCAGGAATACGCAGACGCAAATGAACATGTTGCTTTGTTTGTCACCATGACCGCGCCCGGTCGCTACCATAGATTAAAAAAACACGGTCAGTATTTTGTTGAGAACAAGAACTGGGCGGGGTATGCGCCCGTTGATGCACATAATTGGTTATCGCGTTCGTGGGTTCGCTTTCGCGCAGCTGCGGATAGAAATGATTTTTTATATTACGGTTTACGTGTGGTCGAGCCGCATGTGGATGGTACTCCGCACTGGCATTGTGTTTTCTTCATGCCGTTATCCAGTGTCGCTGGTTTCAGTGAGCAGTTAAATCATTATCAGTGCCAGTTTGATGCCGATGAATTACGCCACCAAGACGGCACGATTAATCACTCTGCGGTTAATGCCCGTATCAAGATTGAGTTAATTGATAGTGATAAGGGTAATGCTGTGGCCTATATCGCTAAGTACATATCTAAAAATATTGATGCTCATAAATTAGATGGCCTCAAAGATACCGACTCCAAAAAGGTCGATTTGCAAGAATCAGTGCAGAACGTCACGGCTTGGTCGCGCACCTTTGGCTTTCGTCAATTCCAGTTTCAAAAAACACCCTCGGTTACGGTCTGGCGTGAACTGCGCAGAATGACCAATAAACTCCAAGATTCAGCCTTTGAACGTATTCGCTGTGCGGCTGATTCTGGCTTTTTCTCTGCGTACTTTGATTACATGGGCGGTCACACTATCAAGCAAACTGATAGACCTGTGAAAGCCTGTTACGAAGAGAAAGAGAACAAGTATCAAGAAATGGTCAAGAAGATTAGCGGGGTTAGTGGCTTGACCGTTAGCGGGGAGTTATTGACCTTAGCCACGCACGAAAAACAGTGGTCTTTGGTGAAGAAAGAAGAGACGAAACCAAGCCCTACTGTTTTGTCTTTGGGCACTGCTGAAAGCGGCGGGAGCCGTTTTCCTTGGACTCGTGTCAATAACTGTACGCAAGACCAAAAGCGCTCGCTTTTGGTCAAAGATGAAGATTACTTAAAGTGGTATTTCGCCCCCACAAGGGGCGATGAACCCAATATTAAATCGTGGGAGTCGATACGACCCGCGATGTAATCAAAACTAAAACGCATTAAAACGAATTTAATAGAGTCCGCCACCCAAGGCGGCTCTAAACATGGCGCTTAATGGACGCATACACACCAAACGGAGACATTGTTATGTCATTACAGCTAGGAAGTTATGTTGTCGGTATCTGCAAGGAGTTTCGTTCTGAACCTTGGAACAATGACCCCACTAAATTTAATCATCGTTTGATTATCTCGCGTCCGTATTTAGACCAATACGACAATGAGCAAACGGATGTAACCATCATTGATATTAATACTGATGATGTGCACGCGGTACAAAACCAAGTGGCTTCATTGCGTAATAAAGCCATCATCTGCCCAGTGGCGATGGTTGCTAGAGCAGGTGGTCGCAATGGCGCATGGTTATCGACACGCATGCCACGTAACGAAACATTACAGCTCTTGGATAACGTCGTGAAACAAGCGGCTGTGCAGAAATGATTTGTGTCGAGCTAACCTCAGAAAACTTCGTAAAAGCTGCAAACTGTACGAGCGAAAGTTTAGTGCTAGTTAGTTCGACCGAATACAGCGCATTAGCTAATAACAATTTAGCGACTGTGCTACACGAAATCTTTGCGTTCGATATGGAAACCTTTTCTGTGGTTATCGGCTCATCGTTATTGATGTTCTTAGTGTCGCATGGCACTGGGTCTGTCGTTCGCTGGCTAGGACGAGCTTAGTCAGTATCTTACTTTTATTATATGGAAATAATTATTATGCAAAAATTAAAAACAAATCTAAAACGTGGTGCGGTTGCTGTTGTAGCTGCGGGTTCTTCTGTTGCAGTTAACGCGGCGGATTACACCACTCAAATCGGCGCAGCGGGTACTGAAGCGAATACCAACCAAGCGGCTGTAATGGGCGCGGTGATTGCCCTTGCTGTTATCGGCTTTGGTGTGACTGCTTTAGTGTCGTGGATGCGCAAGTAATACGTGGCAACGTCAATACTGCTCGGGGCATTGTTTAGTTACTGCATTGTCGAGGGATTTAAAACGGGCATTATTGCCAGTTAATACAAGGGGGCGGCTTAGGTCGCCTTTTTCGATCTTATGAAACGGATTTTCATTTTAGTTTGTTTTTTATTTAGCGCAAATACCTTTGCTGCGATTAGTGGTTACTTTACTTATACCTATCAAGAAAACAGCCCTCGGTTTATTTTTAGTACCGAGCAGGAATATAAAAATTACTTCTGTGGTGGTGCAACGCCTTATCGCTCTTCTCAATCCTCGTTCACCAATTATACGTGTGGAGACGTGGCATTTACACACTATAGATTTGTCGCCACAGAATGTCCGACTGGGCAAGTTATTGGCTCTGATGGTCATATGTGTGTAGAACCTAAGACATGTGATGACATTCGTTGGTCTAGTGAATACACAATAAAGCGTGATGCTTGCTTTGATGTTGGCGGTAATTTTAATTTCATTTGTGATGATACAAGTGGTAATGCGGCCTATTCAATGCCATGTGAACAACCCTCTTTTTGTTCTTCTTCTGCAGGCCAAAACCAAATAGCGGACGCGCGTAATTTATGTGCGCTTGATGCTGGCGGCGCTGATTATACGTTTACCGCAAACTGTAGTGAGGGTACTCGCAGTATTGACCCTGTTTGTGACATTGATAAATGCGATGGTTTAGCGTGTTTGGATAGCGATGGTGACGGGGTTAAAGATGAAAACGATGCTTTTCCTCAAGACCCGTTAGAGTGGGATGACACAGACGGTGATGGTATCGGTGATAACGCCGACCCCGATGATGATAACGATGGCGTCAATGATAGCGAAGATGCGTTTCCTAAAGACCCCACTAGAACAACGCTTGGTGATAACCCCGATAATTCAAATCCTGATAATGGGGATAACACAGGGGGGGATGGTGGTGACGGTTCAGGTGATGGTGGTGATAATCCGACTGACCCCGATTGTACGCTTAATTGTGACCCTCAACCCAATTGTGATTTAGACCCTGATAGTTGTATGGCACCTGATTTTGATTTATCCGAACTGACCTTGCGTTTAGATACCATGACCAATAACCAGTTAGTCGCATTAGAATCATTTCAGCAAGAAAATGAACACTTAAATAAACTGAATCAACGTACTGAAATTACTAACGACATGTTAGATAAAATTAATACGGGTATCTCAATCTTAAGTGATAAGTCGGATATTAATATTAAAAAGAATCAGGCCGTTTACGATACTCTCGATACGATGCGCGCTAATGATTTAAAGGGTAATGCAAAGATTGCAGATGCGTTAGACCGTAATAGCACCAGTAATAACAAATTACTGCGTGATTTAAACACCGCTCTTGGTGGCCTCGGTGAAAAGCTAGATGACCTTAAGCCCGAAGAACCCACGCCCGAACCTGAGCCTGAAGATACTGGAATGGGTAAAGTGTCACTCGACCCCGTAGATAAGACCTTAATTAATAGTTTGTTCTCTGCAGAAAAAACAAACGAGCTAAAAGATAAAGTCGCAGTGTTAGACCAAGAGCTTACCGACGGTATTGATTTTAATATCAAGGAGCTTAAAAAGTCCTTTACGGTATCAGTGTCGAGCACCGCGCAATCGGACGTTGGTTTTAACCTTAGCGTGGCGGGCATGTCTATTGCTGTGCCAAACCCCTTAACTACATGGTCTAAATACTATGGTGAGATAGGTGTCATCATCATGTTATTAGCCTCAATGTCTGCATTGGTGATCGTATGTTCAAAAAATTAATTTTAATTACTTTCGTATTATTCACGCCCTCGGCTTTTGCGAGTGATTGGTCATTCGGCGAATTCTTTTCAACGGTTGATGCGCTGGCCACTAACGTTACGACATTCTTCTTTGATGATGTACCAAGTTTACTCGATAGGATCATGGCCTATTTTTTTGAGTTTCTTATTTACGCTCAAATTAAAACGACGATTTATGCCATGCAAACAGGCTTTACCGTGGCGAAGTTAATTGTGTCAGATTTTGGCATCGTGCAGATGGTTGAAACATTTGCGGGACAGCTACCAGCCGACATTCGCCATGCAGCGGTAAAGATGAATATATTCAGTGCGTTCAATTTAATTGTTGAGGCGTATATCGCCCGTTTCGTTATTAGCTATCTATAAGGATATTCATGGCTTCATTAATCTTTCATGGCAACCCAGGTTCTTATAAAACATCGACCGCACTGTGGTTTGAAATGCTGCCAGCGTTGCGGGCTGGTCGTTGTGTGGTGACTAATATCGAGGGGCTCTTTGGTTTAAATACCATTGAAAAGGCAGTCGGGGAAAAGTTTCCTAAATCAGCGCAGTTGTGGCGTATATCCACATTAAACCAAGCGGGCGTTGATGTGCTTGCTCGGTGGTTTCATTGGCTACCAGCAGGCGCATTACTGCTGATTGATGAAGTGCAAAACCTTTACAGCGATAAAGATAGAACCGAATTAAAAGAGTTTAACGTCAGCCTCGATGGTGAACCTAACACGGTCGATATTATTAAGGCCGTTGCATTTCTGCCAGTGCCATTGTGTGACTATGCGATAAGCGTCATTAGTGAAATTAAACCTGATGGTTATACCGATGATCTCGGGTTAACTGAAACCGATGATAACGGCCATATACGTTATCCCCGTAATATTAAAGATGCGTTAATGCGCCATCGTAAATTTAACTGGGATATTTTGGTGTGCACGCCTGATATTACCAAGGTGCATAATCTCATTCGTTCGGTAGCGGAGCAGGCCGTTAGTCACAAGTCTTTTGATTTTGCACCAATGCCATATTTCCAAAGACGCCCACGAACTCACGAACATAACCCACTTGAACGCGGTTTATCGCCGAAGAAAGGTGAACAAGTTAAAAGAAGGAAGATCCCACTTGATGTATTCAAACTATACAAATCAACGCAAACAGGTAAAAACAACAAAAACGGCAAAGGTAGCAGCCCATTTCAAAGCCCTAAGTTCGTTATTGCTGTGGTGTGTCTATTATCCATTTTGGCTTATTTCATATGGTTTGCGGTTGGCCGTGACGGTAATTCACCGAGTACCGGTACTCAACAAAGCAGTGAACAAGTTCATTCAGTTGATGACATTTCTACTAGCGAAAACACGGTGGTTACTGGGTCGGATACTGATTCTATTGATAGTGATGATAGCAATGCGGTTATTGATGAAACTGTTGATGTTGAACCTGAGCCTTTAATCGGTTTTGATTTCTACGTCACTGGGTTTACCAAGCAAGTGAAATACAGCCGTGTAGGACAACAACTCACGCCCGAAGATTTCTTATATCTGATTTATTTCGATGTGTATAAAGACGGTCAATTGATGTTTAAGACCACCAATACAGATTTAAACGACTTAGGTTATACAACGAAAACATTAACGGAATGTGTTTATAAACTCAGTTATCAAAAGGCTTCACGGATAGTAACGTGTAAGGAAGATGATAAAGCAGATGATGTTGAAGAAGATAGGGATGATTTTACATTGGATGAATCGCTACTGGCGTCTGCTCCCAGTAGCTTCTTGTGATTTTGAGTAAAGCTGATACGGTGAAATTACAGATCCAATTAAACTCTAAATGTAGAATGTAATTGGTATTATTTTATTCAGGATTTTTTAAATCCAACATAGTTACCAATAGAGTTGATAGCAGCGATTGAGTATAATTGCGCATGGATCAAAAGAATATCTCTTACATTCTTAGTATCAGCACTTTCTTTGAAGTTAACTAGAAATGAACTTGGGTGAACAAGTTTTGAATATAGCTTATACATTCCATCATGCTCAGCCCGCAGCCCTACATTGTCCACAAGATTTCCTGTTGGCATCGGTTGTTTTACTTCTGGTAGTTCGTATTTATCTCTTGTGATTTTTAAGTGTTCTATACGATCGTTCAGAGCTTTAGTATTATGTTCATTACTATCAGAGTGACCTAGAGTGAGTATGCCCTCTAATATTTGAATATTGTCTGTTATTGCTTCAGAACTCCATTTTTTAACTTGTTCTGAGTTACTTATAATAGTTTTAATACGGACTAGTAATTCATACAAACTTCTTGTACCTAAAGCTATAACAGATATGTTTTTGTGTATGTTAGTTCCACATATTTCTATGAACTCTGATTGGGCTATAAGCAAGTTAACGAGTACTACGTCAACTTCATCACCTGAATTATTTTGTATAATAAAATTGTGAAGTTCTACGGTTTCTAATTGAAGTTCTCTTAACTTTTTCTCAATATCTTCAAGCGTACCATTTTGGACAATGTCTGATAATTTTTTTTCATTTACCATGTAAGACCCTATAATTCTGAATGTGATGAATGCGACTAAATATTATTATTAAAAGCAAATAAGGTACTATCGTCAAATTTATTTAAACGCTTTACTTTGAATGCAGAGCGTGAAAAAAGAGTAAGGTTTTTATAGTCAAAACTAAAACCATTTATGTCATCACAAGTGGAATAACACTGTACTGTGAGTAAATAAGCGGAAACATCAGTGTATGAACTATTTTTCGCATGATACAGAGTCTTTATATTGACTGGTAAATTAGCATTAAAAATGCCTAGGACTCCTTCTTTAGGCTGTATTTTTTTAGAGAGATACTGCTTTAATTTTAACTCTAGGCTGAGTATGCCGATAATACTTCCATCACTGTCAATCTTAAATGGTGAATTAGAAATAAGATTAGGAAAATATAGCTCTCCGTTAGCTAAATTGTGTGTACTATCTAGTGGCTTGAATTTTAACTCTTTACTCTCAAAATTTCGTAAAAGAACCATCTGTCTATCTTCTTTGAAGCTCTTCTCAGATAGTTTATAAGATCTATGTGCAACGAAGCTAGAAAGAATAGAAATAAAAAGTGCAAATATAGCTACAATTACACTCGAAATTGCTATCTCATTAGTGCTCATATTTGATATGTTTGAAAGAAACGAATCTGAATTCGAACCAGACGTCATATGTTTGATTAAATCACTCAAAATATTAACCTTCTCATTAAATTTTATGTTTGCATAAAGTACCAACGGATTATACTTTTTCGTAATGTAAAAAAACACTTTTTTCAATGTAAGATTATAATTTTAATACAAAATAAAATATTTGGTCATAAGATATACAAAACTAAGTAACCGATTCACTATTCATTCTTGGCATACAACTGACAAGTTTAATCTTACTTAATCCAATTTTATAATGAACGGATAATGACTGACGTCAGCTCCCACTAGCTTATTGTGATTTGAGGACGAAGGCTGAGTAACGAAAACACGATAAGCTAGAGGTTTAGGCCTCTAGCTTATATTTATAATGAAATTAGGGTCTTAAAATTGATGTTCGGGAATCAGATGGGGTGGATCAAATTTGGATTTTGATTGATCAAATAGTGGTTGTGATCAATGGGGTAATAGTGGGGGATTTAGTAGTTTTGTAACCAATCTGAACTTGTTCAGGTACAAGCCATTGCACGATATTGGAGTGAATATCAGGTCTAATCTGGCGGAACTCGCGGAGCGATCCCTCTATTTATTGCAAAAAAACCAACATGCGGCACTGTTAAACCTGCTTTTGGCCTAGAGTATGCGTCCATGGTTTGTAAGGCATGGACTCATTTTACGCACTTAACCTACATCCAATAAGTACGCTGCTCCGGCATAAAGTCGCTAGTGTCTGACATGTTTTTTATTTCACCACTTTGCTCTTCTGTCTTAGGCTCTTCTAATTTCTCGCCCTTTCCATCAACAACATCGCTTGTATCTATTTGTGGCTTATCCAAGTCATCAACACTAATTGGTTGATCTTCTGTAGCATCTTCAACGCTGGCAGGGGCAAAAGATTGGATATTACTTCTTGGCTGGTTAATCGGTAGGTTGCTGTTGGTGCTACAACCTTGATTCAATAAACAAA